>CAYNRD010000033.1:0-11399 GCA_964399515.1 uncultured Mycobacteriaceae bacterium
GTTGCCGACGAAGCCGTCGCAATTGCCGACCAGCACCGGGATTTTCTACAGCGCCTTGCCCAGTTTCATGGCCGTGGCGATGACCTCGGGCGCCGTTTCGCGCCCGCGCACCAGCTCCAGCAGCCGCATGACATTGGCCGGGCTGAAGAAATGGGTGCCGATCACGTCCGCCGGGCGGCCGGTGGCGCCGGCGATCCGGTCGATGTCCAAGGTGGAGGTGTTGCTGGCCAGGATCGCACCCGGCTTGGCGATGCCGTCCAGGATCCGGAAGATCTCTTGCTTGGCGTCCAGCCGTTCGAACACCGCTTCGATGATGATGTCGGCCTGGGCCAGCTGGCCCGGATCGGTGGTGCCCGTGATCAGGGCCAGCCGTTCGGCCACCTGCGCGTCGGTCAATTTGCCCTTCGCCGCCGTGGCCCGGTAATTGGCCTCGACCACGCCCAGGCCCCGAGCCAACGCCGCCTGGTCCCGCTCGACCACGGTGACCGGAATTCCGGCGTTGGCGAATGCCATGGCGATGCCGCCGCCCATGGTGCCGGCGCCGATCACGCCCGCGGCCGCGATCGGCCGCGTTGGGGTCGATTTGTCGATGCCGGGCACCTTTTGGGCGTCCCGCTCGGCGAAGAACATGTGCCGCAGGGCCTTGGACTGGTCCGACGCCCGCAGGTCTTCGAAAATCCGCCGCTCCCCCTTCAGCCCGTCGAAGAATTCCGCCTCGGTGACCGCCAGGCGGATCGCGTCCAGGGCCTGGACCGGGCTCATCTGGCCGCGCGCGGCCTTGGTGACGGTTGGCAGGGCGGCGTCCAGGGCCGCGAGGGCCGCCGCCGCGTCCGACAGGCCGGTGCCGTCCCGGGACTTGCGGGCGCCTTTCCCCTGGGCGATCAAGTCTTCGGCAAACGCGATCGCGGCATCGGTCACCGGGGTGTCCACGATCGCGTCGACCAGGCCCATGGCGTGCGCTTCCGCCGCCGGAACGAACCGGCCACTGGGAATCATATCGATCGCGGCTTGAACGCCGGCGACGCGGGGCAGGCGCTGGGTGCCGCCAGCACCGGGGATGATGCCAAGCTTGACTTCGGGCAGGCCGCAGGCCGCGTCCGCGACCGCGACCCGGTAATGGCACCCCAGCGCCACTTCCAGCCCGCCGCCCAAGGTGGTGCCGAACAGGGCCACCACCACCGGCTTGCCGCTGTCCTCCAGCCGGTTGACCACCGTGTTCAGGTCCGGCTCCATCAGTGGCTTGTTGAACTCGGTGATGTCGGCGCCGGCGATGAAGGTCCGCCCCGCCGCGGTCAGCACGATCGCCGCCACGCCATCATCGGCCAGGCCCTGGTCCAGGCCATCGATGATGCCCTTGCGCACCGGCTGGCTGAGCGCGTTGACCGGCGGGTTGTCGACGGTGATCACGCCGACGCGGCCCTGCCGGGCATAGCTTACGGGACCGGACATGGCGGAGACCTCCTCGACCGATTAAACTTCCAACCATTCCTTACGGATGTTCTCGTTGGCGGCAAGGTCCTGGGGGCTGCCTTCGAACACGATGTGGCCGTGGCCCATCACATACAGCCGGTGACTGATCTTGAGTGCGATGGTCAGCTTCTGCTCGACCAGCAGGATCGAGACGCCGCGCTGGGCGATCTCGGTCAGCAACCTGCCGACCTGCTCGACGATCTTGGGCGCCAGCCCCTCGGTCGGCTCATCAATCATGATCAGGTCCGGGTCGCCCATCAGGGTCCGGCACATGGTCAGCATCTGCTGTTCGCCGCCCGACAGCACGCCAGCCTCGGTGTGGCGCCGCTCCTCCATGCGCGGGAACAGGCGGAACACGTCCTCGAACCGCCAACGGCCGAACTGTCCGGCTTTCTTCAGGCCCAGGGACAGGTTCTGCTCCACGGTCAGGGACGGGAACACCTGCCGGTCCTCCGGCACGTAGCCCAGGCCCAGATGGGCGATGGCGTGGGCCGGAAGCCCGGCGATGTCCTGGCCCTTGTAGCGGATCTGGCCTTGGGGCGGCACCAGGCCCATGATCGCCTTGCAGGTGGTCGACCGGCCGACGCCGTTGCGGCCCAGCAGGCTGACGATCTCCCCCGCCCCCACGTCCAGATCGACCCCTTGCAGGATGTGGCTCTTGCCGTAATAGGCGTGCAGGTCCCGGACTTCGAGCATGGCTGTGGCGTCCCTCAGGCGGCTTCGTCTTCGGTTTGGGTGCCCAGATAGGCTTCCTGGACGGCGCGGTTGCCCCGGATCCGGTCGGGCCGGTCGGTGGCGATGATCTCGCCATAGACCAGCACCGAGATGCGGTCGGCCAGGCCGAACACAACGCCCATGTCGTGTTCGACCATCACCAGGGTCCGGCCCTTGGACACCTCCCCGATCAGCGCCACCGTCCGGTCCGTTTCGGTGTGGCTCATGCCCGCGGTGGGCTCGTCCAGCAGGATGACGTCCGCGCCGCCGGCGATGGTCACCGCCACCTCCAACGCGCGCTGGTCGGCATAGGACAGATAGGCCGCCGGCACGTGACGCTGGCCGGCCAGGCCGACCCGCTCCATCAACTCCTCAGCGCGCTCGGTCAGTGCCCGGCTGCGGTCGATCAGGGTCCAGAACGCGTAGCCGAAGCCCATGGCGTGCAACAGGGACGCGCGCAGATTCTCGAACACGGTCATGCGTTGGAACAGGTTGGTGACCTGGAACGACCGGCTGAGCCCCATGCGGTTGATCTTGTAGGGCGGCAAGCCCGTGATCGGCGTGCCCTTCAGGGTGATGGTGCCGTCCGAGACCGGGAACCGGCCGCTGATCAGGTTGAACAGGGTCGATTTGCCGGCCCCGTTGGGCCCGATGATCGCGTGACGCTCTCCGGTTGGGACATCCAGGTCTATGCCGCGGATGATCTCGGTCTTGCCGAACGACTTGCGCACGCCGGCAAGGGTCAGGGCAGAGACGGTCATCGGCCGGCCTCCCCGCGTTTCAAGATTTCTCGGATCTCCCCCCAGGCTTCCCCCACGCCGGGCAGGGCGCGCCGGTTCAGGTCCCAGACGCCAAGGGCGAACAGCACCACCGAAAGGATCCACGGCACCGGGCTTGCAACCGGCACCTGCACCCAGAACACCGGCACGAAGCCGTCCCGGTCCAGGGAACTGGACGCTTCGAAATTCAGCTCGACGAACAGGACCGTGCCCAAAAAGGCCGCAAAGGCCGGGATGGCGGCCCGGGCGTAAGGCAGGGCCAGCCGGCCCAGCAGCCCGGCCCGGCGCGGTGCCTCATGGGCCATGATGATGCCGGCCAGCCCACCGGGGGCGAACATCACGATGCCGATGAACACCAGGCCGAAATAGATCGGCCAGGCGCCGGTGGCATGGCCCAGAACCGTCTGCATCAGCGTGAACAGGATCGCCCCCAGAACCGGCCCGGCGAAGTGGCCGATACCGCCGATATAGGTCATCAGCAGCACCGAGGCGGATTGGATGGCACCGACGCTGTCGAAGGTCAGGATCTCGTACTGGATGGCGAACAGCCCGCCGGCGATGCCCGCGAAGCCACCGGCCAGGCCATATTGGATCAGCCGCACCATCTGGGTGTTGTAGCCGATGAACGCCACCCGCTCCGGATTGTCGCGCACGGCGTTGGCCAGCCGTCCCAACGGGGTCTTGGTGTGCAGGTACATCAGCGCCGCCGCCACGGTCGCCCAGGCGACGATCAGGTAATAGACCTGGATCGGCGGGCCATAGGTGAACGGCAGCAAGGTCACCTCCGTCCACCGGTCACCGGACACGCCGGATTCCCCGCCGAAAAAGCTGGAGAACATCAGGGCCGAAGCGGCGACCAGCTCACCCAGGCCCAGGGTGATCATGGCGAAGGCGGTGCCGGACCGTTTGGTGCCCAGCGCGCCGAAGATCAGCGCCATCACCAGCCCCATGAAGCCGCCGACCAGCGGGATCAACTCCAGCGGGATCCACCAGCCGTCATCCAGGACCTTGTTGATGGCATGGATGGACAAGAACCCACCCAGGCCGAAGAACACCGCATGGCCGAAGGACAGCATGCCGCCCTGGCCCAGCAGCATGTTGTAGGACAGCGCGAACACGATCGCGATGCCCATCTGGGCCAGGATTGAGGTCGCGAAGCCCGACGTGAAGATCATCGGCATCACGCAGGCGATCGCCACCAGGGCCGCCCAGACCAGCCAGGCCCGGGCGATGCGCGGCCAGTCGATCTCGGCGGCGCCGGCCGCCGCCCGGGCCCGTCGGGCGTCGGGGGGGGACAGGGTATCCTGGCTCATGACTCGCGCACTCCCATCAGGCCCTTGGGTCGGAAGATCAGGATCAGGACCAGCAGCAGATAGGGCAACATCGGTGCCGCGCGGGACACGGTCACCTCCCACAGATCGCCCAGGATGCCCCAGGTCGGCCCGGCCCCCAGGCCGATCGCCATGGTGATGTCCTGCAGGGAAACATCGATCGCGACGGCGAAGGTCTGCACCAGGCCGATCACCAGGCTGGCGATGAACGCCCCGGTCAAGCTGCCCATCCCGCCCAGCACCACCACCACGAACACGATCGGCCCCAGGGCCAGGGCCATGCCCGGTTCGGTGGTCAGGTAATTGCCGCCGATCACGCCAGCCAGACCGGCCAGCGCCGAGCCGCCGCCGAACACCAGCATGAACACCCGCGGCACATTGTGCCCCAAGGCGGAGACCATCTCCGGATGGGTCAGGGCGGCCTGGATGATCAGGCCGATGCGGGTCTTGGTCAGGGTGTAGAACAGGCCCAGGAACATACTGGCTGAGATCACCAGCATGAAGATCCGGTAGGCGGACACATCGCCGCCGAACAGCGTGAACAGGGCAAAGTCCAGGCTGGCCGGGATCTCATAATCCACCGGCAACAGGCCCCAGACCATCTGCACAAGCCGTTCGATCAAGAAGGCCAGGCCGAAGGTGAACAGCAATTCGGCCACATGGCCGTTCTTGTGCACGCGCCGCAGGCCGTACTTCTCCACCGCCGCGCCGATCAGGAAACACAAGGCGGGCGCGATGATCAGGGCCGCCCAGAAGCCGACGAAATAGGTGGTCTGGAAGGCGAAATAGGCGCCCAGCATGTACAGGCTGGCATGGGCGAAATTCAGCACGCCCATCATGGAGAAGATCAGCGTCAGGCCGCTGGCCAGCATGAACAGCAGCATGCCGTAGAGCACACCGTTCAAGGTCGAAAAGACCAATAGTTCCATCATGATATCGCCGTCCCCGCGGGACGGGCGCATGGGGGGCGAAGATCCGCACCGCCATGCGCCGGCCCCACGCAATCGGGGGCTGCACGGCTTCGCCGGTTCAGGCCCTTGATGGTCGGGGTTCCGTCAAGGGCCTGGCGGCGGAGCCGCGATCGGGGGAGAGATGTCCGGCCGCTTAGCTGGGCAGGTTCATCTGGCAGGTGGTCGGCAGCACCGTGGCGTCCTTCTCGATCCGGAAATCGGTCTTGAAGCCCAGGCCCGTATTCTCCACGTCGTTCGCCACCCCATCGGTGTATGTGGACACGTACAGCGGCATCAGCAGCTGGTGGTTGTCCTCTCGGATGCGGACGGTGCCGGCCGGGGTCTCATGCTCCATGCCGTGCAGGGCGGTGGCGATGGACTTGGCGTCGGCCCCGCCGCCCTCATTGATGGCGCGGGCCAGCATTTCCACCAGCGTCCGCACCCGCTCATAGTACCAGTCCTGGCCGGTCGCCTCCTCGAAGCTTTGGCCGTACGTGTTCCAGTCGCTGTTGCCGACCTCGACCGGGACGTTCTCGGTGTATTCGGTCACCTGCTTAACCTGGTCCTTGCCGGACGGGCCCAGGGCCGCCGGCGCGCCCAGGCCACCGCCATAATAGGTGTAGTAGTCCACTGGCAGGCCTTGGGCTTCGCCCGCCTTGATGAACAGGGTGATGTCGGCACCCCAGTTGCCGGTGATCACGGCGTCGGCATCCGACGCTTGGATCTTGGAGATGTGGGCGGAGAAGTCCTTCACCTTGGCCAACGGCACCAGGTCATTGCCGACGATCTCAATGTCCGGGCGCTTTTCGGCCAGGTCCCGGATCGCGGCATCGCGCACGGCATGACCGAAGGAATAGTCCTGGTTCAGCAGATAGACCTTCTTGATCTCCTGGTCGGCGGCCAGGGCATCGGTCAGGGCGGCCATTTTCATGTCCACATCTGCGTCGAAGCGGAAATGGTAGAAGTGGCACTTCTCGTTGGTCAGGGCTGGGTCGACGGCGGCGTAGTTCAGGAACAGCACCTCATCGCCCGGGTTGCGCCGGTTGTGCTTGCGGATCGCCTCGGTCAAGGCACCGGCCACGGACGAGCCGTTGCCCTGGGTGATGATCCGGATGCCCTGGTCGATGGCGCTTTGCAGCTGGATCAGGGATTCCTGGGGCGACAGCTTGTTGTCGAACGGCACCAGTTCCAGGGTGACGCCGTCCCCGGCCACGCCGGCCTGGTTCATTTTTTCCATCACCCACTGGAAGTGACGGACGCCGGTCTCACCGACATTGGCGAAGCCGCCGGACAGCGGGTCGATATAGGCGACCTTAACGGTTTCGGCGGCGTGGCCGGCGCTCGACAGCGCCAGCAATGACACGCCGGCAAGCGCACTGATGCCCAGTTTCCAGGCCATTGGGGGTCCTCCGTAGTTGGGTTTGTTATTGGTTTTTTTGCAGTGCACGATATTTTGTTGCGCTGCACACGCCTTGTTTTGACGTTTCCTTGCGACTATGGGCGGGGTTTTGACAAAAATCAAACCCGGTCATCGCCGCACACCGGACCGTGAAGGCCCCCCAACACCGGCGCGCTGGGGGCGAACCGGCCCGACCGCGCCGTCACGCACCGTTCGGGACCGCATTCTTGTAATTTTAATAAAATGCCTAGATCTTGCGGTGCGGGCCGGAGTAGGCAGGTCCAGACGCCTTTTGGCGCGCCGGCCGCGCAACCGCGTCTTGAAGCCGCATTCGGTTTGCTTTCAAGGGTTTGTTACGGCGTTGCCCGTATCAACCGCACACGCGATGACCTGGAATGAATTTGTTTCGAACCTGGACGGAGTGACCATGAACGCGCGAATCTCGACCCGCATGATCGTCGGGTTCAGCACCATCATCGTGCTGACGATCATCATCGCGGTGACCTCGGTGGTGATCATGAACGGGATTGGCGCCAGCCTGACCACGGTGAACGATGTCAACGCCGTCAAGCAGCGGTTCGCGATCAATTTCCGGGGCAGCGTTCATGACCGGGCGATTTCCCTTCGGGACGTGGTGCTGCTCCAGGATGACGGGGATCGCCGGGCGGCCTTGGCGGAGATCGAAACCCTGGCCCGGTTCTACGCGGACTCGGCCGGGCCGTTGGACGCGCTGATGGCCGCGGAGGCCGACACCACCGACCGGGAGCGGGACATCCTGGCGTCGATCAAGGCCATCGAGGTTGAAACCCTGCCGATGATCGAGCGGGTGATCGCGGCCCAGGCCGCGGGCGATGCCGAGGGCGCCTTGACTATCCTGCTGGCCGAGGCGCGCCCGGCATTCACGGAATGGCTGCGGCGGATCAATCAGTTCATCGACTTCCAGGAAGACGCCAACCAACGGATCACCGCCGAGACGCGCACCCTGGTGGCCAGGGCGGAGACCGGCGTCTTGGTGCTGGCGCTGGTGTTCGCGGCGATCGGCATCGGCTTCGCCCGCTGGAGCACGCTTGGCCTCAGGCCGCTGGCGGGCTTGAGCCGGGCGATGCTGGACTTGGCCGATGGCAAGCTGGAGGTGGCGATCGCCGACGCGCCGGGGCGGACGGAAGTGGCGGAAATGACCCGGGCGGTGAAGGTGTTCAAGGACAACGCCGTGCGCGTGCGGGACTTGCAGCGCCAGGAAGCCGAGGCGTCGGAGCGCAATCAGGCCGAGCGCAAGGCGGAACTGAACGGCCTCGCCGACCGGTTCGAGGGGTCGGTCCTCACGGTGGTACGCCGGGTCGCGGACGCTTCGGGCAACCTGGACGAAACCGCCGGGGGGTTGAACGCCCTGGCCGAGCGCACCACCGGCACCACCGGCGAAGCCCGCTCCGCCTCGGTGGACACCAAGGACACGGTCCAGGCCGTCGCGGCCTCGACCGAGCAGTTGTCCGCGTCGATTGAGGAGATCGGCCAACAAGCCAGCCATTCTCTCCGGATCGCCCAGCAGGCGTCGGAGGAAGCGGAGGCCACGACGCTGCGCGTCCAGGAGCTGGTCGACGCCGCCAACCGAATAGGCGACGTCGTGCAGCTGATCACGGACATCGCGGAGCAAACCAACCTGTTGGCGTTGAACGCCACGATCGAGGCGGCGCGGGCCGGCGAGGCGGGCAAGGGCTTCGCCATCGTGGCGTCCGAGGTCAAGAACCTGGCGGGGCAGACCGCCAAGGCCACCGATGAGATCGCCCGCCAGGTCCAAGCGGTCCAGGCGGTGTCGGGCAGCATGCAAGGGGCGATCAAGGGGATCGGCGGCGTCATTGATGAGGTCAACGCCATCACAACCCGCATTTCCGCTTCGGTCGATCAGCAGACAGCCGCGACCCAGGAGATCGCCGAACGGTTGCGCGGCGCGGCGACGGCGGCCGCCTTGGTGACGGAGTCGGTGATGGCCGTGTCGGACTTGGCCGACGAGGCCGGCTCCACCGCCCAAAAAATGGTCTACATCACCACCGGTGTCCGCCACGAAACCAGTGTCCTGGGGGACGAGGTCGAACGGTTTGTCGGCTTGATCCGGCAAGGGCGCTCGATCGCGTGACCGCGCGGGCCAGCGGTCACGCCGTTGGCAGGGTGTAGCCCTTGAACTGGTCGCGCAGGGCGGTTTTCAGCAGCTTGCCGGTGGCGGTGTGGGGCAGTTCGTCCACGAACACCACGTCGTCGGGCAGCCACCACTTGGCCATCTTGTCCCCCAGATACTCCAACAGTTCCTCCCGGGTGACCTGGTGGCCGTCGGCGACCACGATCACCAACAGCGGCCGCTCGTCCCATTTCGGGTGCTGGACACCGATCACCGCCGCCTCGGCGACCGAGGGGTGGCCAATCGCGGCGTTCTCGATATCGATGGAGCTGATCCATTAGCAGCCGGATTTGATCACGTCCTTTGAGAGATAGACGATGGTGACATAGCCGTCGGCGTCGATGGTGACCACGTCGACGGTGCGGTACCAGCCCTCGGAGTCGAACACCTCGGCGCTGGCCTCGACATTGCGGAAATAGCCGGCCGTGACCGTGGGCCCGCGCACATACAAATCCCCGAACGCCTTGCCGTCATGGGGCAGGCGCTTGCCGTCGCCATCGACGATCTTCAGCTCGACGCCGAAGATGCGCCGGCCCTGCTTGGCCTTCAGCGCCTGTTGCCGGCCCGCGTCCAGGCTGGCTTCCTGGTCCGGCCGGATCGCGCCGAACGTGCCGATCGGGCTCAATTCGGTCATGCCCCAGGCGTGGATGATTTCGACACCGAACTGGTTTTCGTAATCCTGGATCATCGGCAAGGGCATGGCCGAGCCGCCGCCGATGATCGCCTTCAGCGCGTCCGGCTTGCGGCCGCGCGCCTTCATCTCATTCAGCAGCCCCAGCCACACCGTCGGCACGCCCCAGGAATTGGTCACCCCTTCCGACTGCATCAGCTCGAACAGGCTCTTGCCGTCCAGGCTGGGGCCGGGGAACACGATCGGCGTGCCGGACAGCGGCGCCGAATAGGGCAGGCCCCAGGCGTTGACGTGGAACAGCGGCACCACCGGCAGCACCGTTTCCCGCACGCCCAGGAACATCTTGTCGGCGACCAGCACCGACATGGAATGCAGGATGGCCGACCGGTTGGAATACAACACACCCTTGGGGTGGCCGGTGGTGCCCGAGGTGTAGCACAGCCCGCAGGCGGTCCGCTCCTCCAGGACCGGCCAGGGGTAGTCGTCGTCCTCGGGCTCCAGCAGGTCCTCGTAACACCAGACCGTGGGCAGGCCGGTGTTCGGCATGGTCTCCCGGTCGGTCATGATCACCACACCCTTCAGGCCCGGGCAGCGGTCGATCACCTTTTCGATCAGCGGCACGAAGGTCAGATCGCAGAACAGGATCTGATCCTCGGCGTGGTTGATGATGTAGACGATCTGATCGACGAACAGGCGCGGATTGATGGTGTGGCAGACCGACCCCAGGCCGGCGATGGCGTAGTACAGCTCGAAGTGGCGGTAGCCGTTCCAGGCCAGGGTGGCGACCCGGTCCCCCGGCTGGATGCCCAAGCCGCGCAGGCCATGGGCCAGCTTGGCGATGCGGTGATAGGCGTCCCGGTAGCCGTAGCGGTGCAAGTCCCCCTCCACCCGGCGGGAGACGATGCCCCGGTCGGGGTGGATGTCGGCAGCGTAGGCGATGATTTGCGACACGTTCAGCGGTCGGTCCATCATTTGGCCGATCAGCATGGCGCCCTCCCTTGAGCGATGGTGGGTGTTGTTGATTTGCGCCCATGGGATCACCAGTGGACGGGTGGTTTCAAGTATTCGGTTGCCACGCCTTGGTTTACGGGCGGCGGGAAAACCGGCTACCACACCCAAAACGACAAAGGGAGCGGTCGCACCCGGCCGCCCAGATGGGAGAAACAGCCATGGATGGGGCGCGCGCCGAGGCGGACGGGGCCTCGGCACCCAAGGGCCGTGTCGCGGGGCTGGTGGCGCTGGTCACCGGCGGCGCCCAGGGCATTGGCCTGGCCACGGGCCAGGCCCTGGCCCGGGACGGGGCCACGGTGGTGCTGGCCGACATCGCGGCCGACCCGGGCGCCGAGGCGGCCCGGGCCTTGGCCAAGGGCGGTGCGACCGCGGCCTTCCTGGACCTGGACGTCACCGATGAGGCCGCCTGGCGGGACCGGGTCGACACGGTGGTGGACCGGTTCGGCCGGCTGGACATCCTGATCAACAATGCCGGCATCGGCACCATGTCCGACATCGAGCGCTGCACGGTCGCGGAATTCCGGCGCAATTATGCCGTGAATGCGGAGGGCGTGTTCCTGGGCTGCCGGGAGGCGGTCCGGGTGATGAAGGAGACCGGCGGCGGGTCGATCGTCAATGTCTCCTCCCTGGCCGGCCTGGTCGGCGCGCCGCACCTGCCGGCCTATTGCGCGTCCAAGGGCGCGGTGCGCCTGTTGACCAAATCGGTGGCGCTGCACTGCGCGCGCAAGGGCTACAACATCCGCTGTAATTCCGTGCACCCGTCCTATGCCGACACCGCCATGGTCGATGACATGGTCTCCCGCCACCGGGACCCGGACCGGGTACCAGGCCTCGCCCGGCGGGGAACCGGTGGCGGGCGAACCCGACCTGGGGCCGGAGCGCCTTCTCCTCTACCCGAACCCGGCGCGGGACGCGGTGGAGATCCGCTTTCTCCTGGAGGCGGG
>CAYNRD010000034.1:0-11390 GCA_964399515.1 uncultured Mycobacteriaceae bacterium
GCCCCCGCCGGGTGTTACCCGGCACCGTATTCCCGTGGAGCCCGGACTTTCCTCCACGGGCGTGAACGCCCGCAGCAGCCATCCAGCCCTCTGATCCGGATGCACGATAGCACGAGTACGAGAACCGAACGGTCACATCGCCGCAACAGGGAGTGTCAACTACCACTCCCGGCGGCCGACTTGGCGGTGAGCGCGCGTTCCACTGTCCCTTGCTGACCCTCCTGACCGAACATTTATTGAAAATTGAATACCTGTGTATGACATCGGAGCGTTTGCCAGTCTTTTTCAGGGAAGGGGCACTCCTTTATAGCGGCGAATGTCCTTGCCGCTGCCGCAACACAATGATCGCGACGCCAGCCAGGGTGATCGCACCGCCGATCAGCAGGGACGGTGTCACGGCTTCGCCCAGCAGCACCACGCCGCCAACAGCGCCGATCACCGGCACCAGCAGCATCCAGGGCATCATCTGGGCGGCGCCGTGCCGGGCCAAGAGGCCCATCCACAACCCATAGCCGAACAACGCCACGACCAAGGCCTGATAGACGGCACTGAACCAACCGAGCGCTGTCGCGGTCTGCAGCGCCCGCCACTGCCCATCCTCAAGGATCAGGGACACCGCCAACATCTGGGGCAGGGCCAGGATCGCCATCCAGCCGGTGACCGCGATCGGGTTCAGGGCCCCCAGGCGTTCCATCTGCAGATTGTTGATCGACCACACCAGCGCGCCGGCGATGACCAGCCCCAGGCCGATCGGATCCGTGTCCCGTTCCGGCGCACCGGCCAGCACTGCGACGCCGGCGAAGGCCAGCACCAGACCCAGACCCCGGCGCCAGCCGAACCGGGTGCCGAACAACAGCCGCGCCAGCAGCAGGGAGAACGGCACCTGCACCTGGATCGCGATTGCGGCCACGGCGGCGTCGGTGGTCTGGAGCCCGGTGAACATCAAGCCGAAATGCACCACCCCCAAGCCCAGGGACAGCCAATAGACGCCGACCAGGTCCCGCGCCGGCAGCCGGTATTTCGCGAATGCCAGCAGCGGCACGAACACCACCGCGATGAAGAAGAATCGCAAGACCATCAGAAACAGCGGCGGAAACTCGGCGACGCCGATCTTGACCACGCTGAAATTGACGCCGAAGGCGGTCAGCACCGCCAAGGCCGCGATCAGATCCCGGACCGGCAGGCCGGTCATGGGTCCGCCGCCAGGGCCTCGGCCTGTTCGGCCAGATCCAGCCAGCGCAGCTCCGCCGTCTCTAGGGCCTGGGCGGTCTCCGCCCGTTGTTTCGTGAGCGTATCGAAACCGACGGGGTCGGTTTTGTACAGGCCGGGGTCGGACAAGCGGGCGTCCATGTCCGCCAACCGGGCGGTCAGGCGCTCGATTTCCGCCGGCAGCCGATCCAGTTCCCGCTGGTCCTTGTAGCTCAGCTTGGCGGGCCTGCGGGGCTGGTCGCCGCCGCCGGCTTTCGCCTTGCCGGACGGTTTGACGGGCGCCTTCACCTCCCGAAAGCCGCCGGTGGCGGACAGATAATCCGAATAGCCGCCGACCACCTCGGTGGTGACCCCGCCGCCCTCGACCGCGATCACCGCGGTGACCAGCCGGTCCAGGAAGTCCCGGTCGTGGGAGACCAGGATCAGCGTGCCGGCATAGTCCCCCAGCACGTCCTCCAGCAGGTCCAGCGTGTCCATGTCCAGATCATTGGTCGGCTCGTCCAGGACCAGGATATTGGACGGGGCGGCGAACAGCCGGGCCAGCAGCAGCCGGTTGCGCTCGCCCCCCGACAGGCCCTTGACCGGCGAGCGCAGGCGCGAGCCGTCGAACAGGAAATCCTGCAGATAGCCCGCCACATGGCGCGGCACCCCGTCCACGAACACCTGGTCGCCGCCCTCGGGGCACAACACCTGGGTGACCGTCGCCTCGGGGTCCAGGGTTTCCCGGCGCTGGTCGAAATAGGCGATCTGGGCGGTCTGGGCCCGCGTGACCGTGCCCTGGTCGGGCTCCAACGCCCCGGTCAAAAGCTTGATCAGGGTGGATTTGCCAGCCCCGTTCGGGCCGATCACGCCCAGCCGGTCCCCGTGGCGCAGGGTGGTGGAAAAGCCGTCGATGACCGTTTTGTCCCCGAAACTTTTTCTCAAATCCTTGGCGACGATCACTTCCTTGGCGGCCCGGCCGGCCTCGGCGATGCGCAGATTGGCCGTCCCCTGGCGTCCGACCATGGCCTTGCGGTCGGCGCGCAACTGGGTCAATGCCCTCATCCGGCCCTGGTTGCGCTTGCGGCGTGCCGAGATCCCCTCCCGGGACCAGCGGGTTTCCTCCTTGATCTTGCGGTCCAGCTTGTGCGCCGCCTGGGCGTCCTCGGCGAAGACCTGCTCCTGCCAGGCTTCGAAGGCGGCGAAGCCCTGGTCGTTCAGGCGCAGGCGGCCCCGGTCCAGCCAGGCCAGCCGGCGGGTGATATGGGCCAGGAACGCCCGATCGTGGCTGATCACCAACAAGGCGCCGGCAAAGCCGGTCAACTCCGCCTCCAGCCACTGGATCGCCGGCAGATCCAGATGGTTGGTGGGCTCGTCCAACAGCAGCACGTCCGGCTCGGCGACCAGGGCCCGGGCCAGGGCCGCCCGCCGCGCCTCGCCGCCCGACAGCCCGCCGGTGGCCCGGGATCCCGGCACGCCCAGGGGCGACAGCACCGCATCCACCCGGTATTCCTCGCCCGCGTGCTCGGCCCTGAGACCCGCCGCGACATAGGCGCCGACCGTGGCGTGGCCGGCCAAATCGGGCTCCTGGTCCAGGCGCACCACGACACGGCCCGGCTGCACGAAGCGGCGGCCCCGGTCCGCCTCCAGCTCCCCGGACAACAGGCGCAGCAGGGTCGACTTGCCGGCCCCGTTGCGGCCGACCAGGCACAGCTTGTCCCCCCGGCTCAAGGTCAGGTCGATATCGGCGAACAGCGCCTGGCCGGTTGTGGTCAGCACCGTGACGCCGTTGAGGGTCAAGATCGGAGGGGGCGGCATGGGGCACGATTAGCGCAGGCCGCGGGCCTTGGCGATGGTCTCGAAGGCGGCGTTGATCCGGGCCATGTGGGCGGTGGCGATGGCGACGAAGTCCTCGGGCAGGCCCTCGGCGATCGCCCGGTCCGGGTGGTGGATGCGGGTCAGCCGGCGATGGGCGGCCTTGACCGCGTCATCGCTGGCGTCGGCCGCGACGCCCAGAACCGCATAGGGGTCATCGGGGAACGCGTCGTCCCCCGTGCGCCATTCCGCCCACAGCCGGCTGAAATCAGCGTCCGAAAAGCCGAAGATCCGCGCGGTCTCGGCCAAAAAGCGCCGCTCATCCCCGGTGACCGCGCCGTCGGCGCGGGCGATCTGGAACAGGCATATCAGCAGATCCTCCAACACCGGCGAGGCATCCGGGAACAGCTTGGCGATTTGCCGGGCATAGCTTTCGAACCCGGCGGTGGATTGCCGGGCGCGGTTGAACACCCGGGCCAGATTGGCGGTTTCGGCCGCCGGCACCTGGAACACCCGACGGAACACCGCCACCTCATCCCGGGTCACGGTGCCGTCGGCCTTGGCCAGCTTGGCCCCCAGGGCCACGACGCCGATGGTGAACGCCACGCTGCGGGTGGCGGCCTCGTCCAGGTCGCCGGGCCTGTCCCGTGCGTCCGGGCGGGCGCCCAGCAGCGCGCCCAGGGGCCCGTCCAAAAACCCCGCCACCAGCCTTGACCAGATGGACATCGATGCCCCGCCCGTTCGACCTTCGATCCCTGGGCTCAAGCTGCCCGATGGCGGGCGTTGACGCCATGGGTCAGGCGCAGGAACACTCCGATCAGCCCGTGACCAAGAAAGTGTCCCCATGCCCGACATCGTCCCGCCCAAGGACCCGATCCTGCGCCCGTTCACCCTAAAGGGGCTGACGCTCAGGAACCGAATCATGAGCACCAGCCATGAGCCGAATTATTCCGAGGACGGCCTGCCCAAGGACCGCTACCGCCTCTACCATGAGGAAAAGGCCAAGGGCGGCATCGCGCTGACCATGATCGGCGGCTCGTCCGTGGTCAGCCGGGACAGCCCCCAGGCGTTCGGCAATCTGGAACTGTACCGGGACGAGATCGTGCCCTGGTTCCAAAGGCTGGCCGATGGTGTGCACGCCCATGGGGCCGCCGTGATGTGCCAGGTCACCCATCTGGGCCGCAGGACCAACTGGAACAAGGGTGACTGGCTGCCGGTCCTGGCGCCGACCTCAGTCCGGGAACCCGCCCACCGGGCCTTCCCCAAGGCGATGGAAGACCATGACATCGCCCGCGTGATCGCCGACTACGCCTCAGGCGCCCAGCGCTGCCAGGCCGGCGGGCTGGACGGCATCGAGATCGAAGCCTACGGGCATTTGCTGGACGCGTTCTGGTCGCCGGCCTGGAACCTGCGGGAGGATGACTACAACGGCGATCTGTCGGCCCGGATGCGCTTCGGAGATGAGGTCATCGCCGCCGTCCGCAAGGCGGTCGGCCCGGATTTCGTCGTCGGCATCCGCATGGTGGTCGATGAGGATCTGGCAGGCGGCCTTTCGGAGGCGGAGGGGCAGGAGATCGCCCGGCGCCTGGCCGCCTCCGGCCAGATCGATTTCATCAACGTCATCAAGGGCCACATCGACACCGATGAGGGGTTGGCCCATGTCATCCCGGGCTCGGGTGCCGTTTCCGCCCCCCATCTGGAGGTGGCGGGCGCCGTGCGGCGCCTGGCCGGCATCCCGGTGTTCCACGCCGCCCGCATCACCGACATCGCCACCGCCCGCCACGCCATCGAGGGCGGGCTGCTGGACATGGTCGGCATGACCCGGCCGCATTTGGCCGACCCGCACATCGTTCTGAAGGTGATGCGGGGGGAGGAACACCGGATCCGCCCCTGCGTGGGCGTCGGCTACTGCATTGATCAGATTTATTACGGGCTGGGGGCGTTGTGCATCCACAACGCCGCCACCGGCCGGGAAGCGACCATGCCCCACGCGATTGAGCCGGCCCAGGGGCCGGCCAAGACCGTGGTGGTGGTCGGTGCTGGGCCCGCCGGGCTGGAGGCGGCCCGGGTTTCGGCCTTGCGCGGGCATCGGGTGGTGGTGCTGGAGGCTGCCGACAAGCCCGGCGGGCAAATCCGCCTGGCCGCCGGACTGGACCGTCGGCGGGAGATGATCGGCATCGTCGACTGGCTGGAGAGCGAGGCGATCGCCGCGGGTGCCGAGATCCGGGCCAACACCTATGCCGAGGCCGAGGACGTGCTGGCGCTGGATCCGCAGGTGGTGATCATCGCCACCGGCGGCATCCCGAACACGGGGTTCCTGCAGGCGGGGGAGGAGCTGGTCGCCACCAGTTGGGACATCTTGTCCGGCCAAGTCAAGCCGGCGGAAACCGCCCTGTTGTTCGATGACAACGGCGCCCATCCCGGTGCGTCCTGTGCGGAGAAGATGGCCAAATCCGGCTGTCGGCTGGACTTCGTGACCCCTGAACGCAGCATCGCGCCGGACATCGGCGGCACCAACTACCCCGCCTATTTCAAGGCCTTCGGCGAGCACGGGGTGCAGTTCACCTTGAACCGGCGCCTGCGGTCGGTCGAACGGCACGGCAACCGCCTGAAGGCGGTCTTGTATGATGAGTACAGCCGCCGGACCGAAGAGCGGATCACCGACCAGGTGGTGGTCGAGCACGGCACCCTACCGCTGGAGGATCTGTATTTCGCCCTGAAGCCCCAAAGCCGGAACGCCGGCGAGATCGACCAGGCCGCCCTGATCGCGGGCCGGCCCCAAACCCTGGTCACCAACCCCGATGGCGGCTTCCAATTGTTCCGGGTCGGCGACGCGGTGGCCAGCCGCAACATCCACGCCGCGATCTACGATTCATTGCGCCTGTGCAAGGAGATCTAGAGGTCTCCCCCCGGGGGTTGCGGGCTGGCCAGGGCCGCGCGGACCAGCTGGTCCAGGACCGGCCGCCGGTCCAGCCGGCGATAGGCGATCACCGTGTCCAACACCAGCCCGGTCCGGGTCTTGGCCGCCGCCCCGAACGCTTGGGACGACAGCCGGTTCGGATAGAAGCTGGGGGCCACGCAGGGCCCGAACCCGGCCTCTGACAGGCACAGGGCCCCCAGCACGGTGTTCGCCTCCGCCTCCGGAACGCTGCCCACGTCCCCGTCCAGCGCCTGATCCCGGAAGACGGCCCCCATGACCACCGGCGCCTCCGCCCGCGGGTACCGGATCAGCGGCCGCATCCCATCCGGATCCGGGGCGATGTCGAACCGGGAAATCGGCGCCGACACCAAATGGCGTTCGGACAATCCCGGCGCGTGCAGGGGCGGATGCAGGAACGCGGCATCCAGGCGACCCTGTTCAAGCTGGCGTTCCAACGCCGCGGTCGTTCCCTCCACCAGGCACAGGCCCACCGCCGGCGCCACCGCCCGGAACCGGGCCAGTGCTGGCACCACCACCTGATGGGCGGCGATCTGGGTCATGCCGACCCGCATGCTGTCGCCCAACCCGGCCTGGGCCTCCCGGGCGCGGGATGCTGCGTCTCTGGCCGCGGCCGCCGAAACGCCGCCGCCAGACCTGCAAGGCCGCTACATCGCCGCCCTGTCCGACGGAGATATGCGCGCTTACGCCTATATCGACGGGCAGTTGGGGGTGCCGCGTGGCCCGGACCAGTTGACCGTCGCAACCCTGCCCTTGGGCCAACGGCCACCGGCAACGGCGGAGGTTTCCAACTCCGTGATCAACCCGGTCTATTCGATTGCGGCGTCCCCGGACGGTGGCACGCTTTTCGTCGCCGAAACCCGCCTGCCCCGAGACGCGGATGACCGCACCATGCTGGATCTGGGCAATGGCACCACCCTGCGGGCGATCCGGGTGTCTGATGACGGTACGCTGGACGTGATCGCGCAGGTCGAGGTCGGCATCCAACCCCAGGGGGTTTCGGTCAGCCCGGACGGGCGCACCCTGGTGCTGGCCACCAAGACCCCGGGATCGCCGCTCAGCTTCGTCAGCTTCGCCGACGGCGCCTTCGGGCCGGTGGTGCAAAAACCCATCCCGGACATCACCCCCATGCCGGAATTGCTGGATCGGGGGCTGCTGCCCCACCATGCGGAGTGGCACCCCAGCCAGGACCTGATCGCCGTCACCTTCAACTTCCGCGGCCAGGTGCGGTTCTACCAGGTCACCCGGGACACGGACGGGCGGGTGACCGGCATCGGCCAATGGGGCAATGCCGTGCAGACGTCCAAATGGCCGATGTCGGGCAAGTTCTCCCGGGATGGGCGGTTTTTCATCAGCAATGATCTGCAGTGGGGGGCCGATGTGCGCGGCTTCTACGTCAACGCGCCCAACTCCCAGTTGACCGCAATCGAACTGGCCGCTGCCGGGTCGGAACAGCCGCGCCATTGGGTGGTCGGCGGCATCGCCCTGCCCCGGCACGCCGAAAGCCTGGCCTTTTCCAACGCCGGCGACCTGATCGCGACCGTCAATATCGGCCAGACCTGGCTGGCGCCCGGACAGACCGGTCATAGCCGATCGACCCTGTCCCTGATCGCCTTTGACGCCCAGACCGGGCAGATGACCCTGGCCGATGAGCGCGCCTTCGATGCCATCCTGCCCGAAGGCGTCGATTTCGATGCCTCGGACCGCTACATCGTGGTCGGCGCCTATGAGTATGACGGGCCGGAGCCGCGCGAAAGCGCGCTGGAGATTTGGCGGGTCGGCCGGACCGGCGATGCGCCCAGCCTGTCCGATACCGGGCATCGGATCCCAACCGGCCCCGGGGCCCACTCCCTGTTGGTGGTCGATTGAGCCCCGCAGCTTTGATCTGACGCACTTCCCCCACCCCTGGCACCCGGGCGACAAATCCATCTGGGTTCAGCCAGTGCCGGGGGAGGGTGGCGGTGACCGAGTGGCAACCGACGACATTCCGAGATGCCGAGCCGCGCAAGGTGTGCACCGATTGCGGCGTCTCGCGCATGGCCGATCCCAAGGCCTGCGGGACGTCGTGCCAGTTCCTGAAGCCCGACTATCCGGGGCTGGAGGCCAAGGTGCACGGCCGGGCCCGGGATCCGGGCCGGGGCGATGAGCTGCATTTTGGGCCCTATCGGCGCATGGTGCGGGCGGTTTTGAAGGAACCCGCGCCGGGCGCCCAATGGACCGGCATCACCACCGCCGTGGCAGCGCGCCTGCTGGAGACCGGGGTGGTCGAGGGCGTGGTGTGCATGGCGCCGGCCGAGGAGGACCGCTGGCGGCCCGTGCCGGTCCTGGTGACCGACGCCGAAGGCATGGCCCGGTGCCGCGGTATGCGCATGGGCTATGCCCCGCTTTTGGCCCAGGTCGAGCGGGCGGCGGATGCCGGATATCGGCGCCTGGCCGTGGTCGGCATTCCCTGCCAGATCTATGCCTTGCGGGCGCTGGAAGCCCGGTTCGGGTTCGAGCGGCTGTATGTCCTCGGCACGCCGTGTTCGGACAACACATCGACCGAGAAATTCCACCACTTCCTGGACCGGATCACCGCCCATATCGGCGAGCGGCCGGAGACGGTCACCTATCTGGAGTTCCGCACCGATTACCGGGTCGAGCTGCGGTTCGAAGACGGGCGGGTGCGCACGGTGCCGTTCCTGATGCTGCCGCTGGCGGAACTGGGCGCCGATTTCTTCCCGCTCAGCTGCCGGACCTGTGTCGACTACACCAATGTGCTGTCGGATCTGACCGTTGGCTACATGGCCGGCCACGGCCAGCAGTGGCTGATCATCCGCAACACCCGGGGGGAAGAGATGGTCGAGGCCCTGGGCGACCGGCTGGTGACCGCACCCTTGTTCTCCAAGGGCAAGCGCCACGGCCCGGTGGCCGGGTTCAAGGCCAATCTGGAACGGGCGGCGGGGGGCTTGCCGCTGCGGGCCATGCCGAACTGGCTGCGGCCGATCATGGCCTGGGTGATGCCGCGCTTCGGCCCGCGCGGGCTGGAATTCGCCCGCACCCGGGTGGAGATGAAGGCGGTGGAAACCTTGGTCCATCTGGGCCGGGAAAAGCCGGCCCTGTTGGACGTGATGGTGCCCGACCATGTCCGCAGGCTGGCGGCCCCCTACGGCCTGGGCGCGGGCGGCGAACCGGGGCGGCCGGCCGAAGACCCGCCGCCCCAGCCGTGATCAGAACGACCTGGTCGCCAGGAACAGAACCCGCGCGTCCGACAGATCGACGACGCCGGGGTCGGCATCGGTGTCGTCCACGTCGATGTTGGTATCGACATAGGACAGGCTGAAGTTGATGTCGAACAACTCCGGGAAGTCCCGGGCGACGCCCAACTGCCAATCCAGATAGTCGTCGGTGCCGAAGCCGGCCGCGTCCTCGATGACGTTGAAGCCGATATGGCCGAACGGGGTTAGCCCGAAGGGCAGGCTCAAGGACACATCGAAATAGGGGAAAAACGCTTCACCCGTGGCGCCGAAGTTCTCGAACGTATAGGTGAAGCCGGCCGAGGCCGAGACCAGGTCATGGTCGTAGGTGATGTCCGGCCCAAACTCGATATAGTTGAAGTCCAGATCGGGATCACTGCCCGGGTAATGGAAAAACGTCGCCGAGGCGGAGACGGTGAACGGCCCGAAGCTTTGGCCATAGCCGCCGATATAGTCGATTTCCACCGACCCATCCTCGGCCCCGCCGCCGAAATCGACATTGGAGGCGAACACGGAGAAGAAGATGCCGGTATCGTGGCTCCAGTCCAGCCCGCCCTGGACGCTCGGGTCCTCCAAGGTCTGGCTGATGCCCCGGAACAGGTAGTCATTGCCGAAGGTGACGTAGCCGCTCAACTCCCCGGGGAAGGAAAAGCCTTCGTCCTCCTGGGCGTGGGCGGGCATCGCGCCGAACACGGCCACGACGGCACAGGTGCGGGCCGCGTGACGCAGGGCGATCATGGATACGGATTGCATGGTTGCTGTCTCCCAAAGACCGGGCGCGCGGCTGGGCGCGGCCGTGTGAACAGGTCGGTTGGGCGGTCCTCACCAAAGTGTATGGAGCCGGTCTGACGCCGGCCTGCGCCTGGCGCGCGGTGGGGTCTGAACACCGTCTTGCACGGCGCGCGCCAGGGATCGGGCAGGACCATAGGCCACGCATGCGGCGGCGCCCGCTCACGAATGGAGGCGGTTTGCCTAAAATTCAATCAATGTGACGAAAATGCTACAAATGTGAACGCGAATGCTCAAAAAATTAGCATATTACTTGCCCTCGACCAGGTGTAGGCCGGCGATGCCGGCTACGATCAGCACGATGCACGCCAAACGGGCCGGGGTCGCGCTTTCCCCGAACACCAGAATGCCGAAGATTGCCGTACCGACGGCCCCGGTGCCGGTCCACACCGCATAGGTCGTGCCCAGCGGCAGCACCTCCAGGGCGCGAACCAAAAAATAGAAACTGGCCAAGAGCGCCACGACCGTGGCCACCAAAATGCCTGGCCGCGCCAGGCTCAGACCGCCCATGACCTTGAAGCCGGCGGCCCAGACGACTTCCAGCACGCCGGCGATCAGCAGGCCGGCCCAAGCAAGCATTGGGGTCATTCTGTACAATCCTTTGGAAATGCCGGTTGACAAACCCGCCGTGACGCGGCGGGTAACCGGTCCGTTCGGCCCGCGGCGGGTCGTGATGCCGCGGGGCCACCCTAGGTCGCCCGTGAAACCAATTCGAGCGTGTCATGTCCCATACCGTGCAATCCGATCAGTGGCAATTTTGGGTCGATCGGGGCGGCACCTTCACCGATATCGTCGCCCGCGGCCCCGATGGACGGCTGGTGACCCACAAGCTGTTGAGTGAGAATCCCGGCCGATACCAAGACGCCGCCGTGCAGGGCATTCGGGAGCTGTTGGGGCTGGCGCCCGGTGACGCGATCCCGGCGGACCGGATCGACGCGGTGAAAATGGGCACCACGGTCGCCACCAACGCGCTTTTGGAGCGCAAGGGCGAACCGCTGGTGCTGGTCACCAACACGGGCTTTCGGGATGCGCTTCGGATTGGCTATCAGGCGCGGCCGGACTTGTTCGTGCGCAAGATCGACCTGCCCGAGCAGCTGTATACTCGGGTCATCGAGGTGCCGGGCCGCATGGATGCCCAAGGTGCCGAGATCGAACCTTTGGATGAAGGCGCGGCCGACGCTGGGTTGCGCGCCGCCCATGACGCGGGGTTCAAGGCGGTCGCGATCGTGCTGATGCATGCCTATCTCGCCCCCGCCCATGAGCGGCGCCTGGCGGAGATCGCCCGCGACATCGGGTTTACCCAGCTCTCCGCCTCCCACCGGGTCTCGCCATTGATCAAGCTGGTTGGGCGCGGCGACACCGCGGTGGTCGATGCCTATCTGTCGCCGGTGCTGCGGCGGTATGTCGGCCAGGTGTCCGAGGCC
>CAYNRD010000035.1:0-11036 GCA_964399515.1 uncultured Mycobacteriaceae bacterium
CAGGCCCAGGCTGATCTGGCCGGCCGCCACCACCAGGGCCGGCGCCCGGTCATCGCTTTCCACCCGCTCCCGCGTCTTGCCGGCGAACCAGCTGAGCAGCCGGTAGCCCAACACCTGCACCGCGATCGCCAGGACCCCGTAGACCAGGATATCCAGACTGTGCAGCCCATATTGCAGGCTGGCGCCGATCGGCAGCGCCAGGCCGATCACCGCCCCTGACAGCACGATCGCCGCCGACAGATTGCCGGCCGCGATCAGCTTGCCCTCATGATACGGGGTCAGCACCATGTACAGGCCCACACCGGCCGCCAACAGCCCGATGGCCAAGGCCAATTGGGAGACCAGCGCCGGCAGCGCGTTCACATAGGGGATCATCGCGTCCAAAACACGTCTCCATAGATCGGCGTCACGGTCCTGGACCTAACCCAACCGGTAGACCTCCGCCAGGGCCACGGTGGCGGCCACGGCCGCGTTCAGGCTTTCGACCCCGTCGCGGCCGCCGGGAATGCGCACCAGGTGGTCGCAGTATTTGCGGGTCTTCGGCCTGAGCCCCTCGCCTTCGGCGCCCAGTACCAGCACGGCCTTGCCGCTGAAGTCGGTCTGGGCCAGGGTCGCCTGGCCCCGCTCGTCCAGGCCGAAGCTCCAATAGCCATACCGCTTCAGTTCTTCCAACGCCTGGGACAGGTTGGTGACCGTGAACACCCGCGCGAATTCGGCGCCACCAACCGCGTAGCGCGCCACGGTCTGGCTGACCTCCGCCGCCCGGTTCTTGGTGACGATCACCCCGTCGGCGCCGAAGAACGCCGCCCCGCGCAGGATGGTGGCGAAGTTCTGCGGGTTGGAGACCTGGTCCAGGGCCAAGACGCACCGCCCATCGGCCAGCAAGCCCAGATCCCGATCACCATACCGGCGCCGGGGCTCCGCGAACACCAGGATGCCCTGGTGCTTGTCGTCCTCGGTGAAGGCGCCCAGTTTCAGGAAGTCAGGCCAGGCGATGAATTCCGGGGCGATGCCGTGGCGTTCGGCCTGGGCGATGAAGTCCCGGTGGTAATCCTCCCGGCCCGCCAGCACCAGCCGGCGGATGTCCCGGGGCCGGGCCAGAAACACGGCCCTGACGGAATGCTTGCCGAAGATCAAATCCAACGCCATGGCGGCTTTCCGGGCTAGGCTGTGGTCGAAAGCCCTGGTTTAGCATTGGGACCGCCGCCATGAAGACCCGCATTACCGAACTGTTCGGCATCACCCACCCGATCATCCAGGGCGGCATGCATTATGTCGGCTTCGCGGAGTTGGCGGCGGCGGTCTCGAACGCCGGGGGCTTGGGCATCCTCACCGGCCTGACCCAGAAGACGCCCGAAAACCTGGCGCGGGAAATCACCCGGTGCCGCCAGATGACCGACCGCCCTTTCGGCGTCAACCTGACCTTCCTGCCGGCGGTGACCCCGCCCGATTATCCCGGCTTCGTGCGCGCGATCATCGAGGGCGGGGTCATGATCGTCGAGACCGCCGGCAACAACCCGGCACAATGGCTGCCGGAGCTGAAGGCGCATGGCATCAAGGTGATCCACAAATGCACGGCCATCCGCCACGCGCGGACCGCCGAGCGGATCGGCGTCGACGCCCTGTCCATCGACGGGTTCGAGTGCGGCGGCCATCCGGGTGAGGACGACATCCCGAGCATGATCCTGCTGCCCCGGGCCGCCGAGGTGCTGTCGGTGCCGTTCGTGGCGTCGGGCGGCATGGCCGATGGCCGCTCCCTGGTCGCCAGCCTGGCCCTGGGGGCCGAGGGCATCAACATGGGCACGCGCTTCATCGCGACCCAGGAGGCGCCGGTGCACAACCATGTCAAACAGGCGCTGCTGGCAGCGACGGAGCGGGACACACGGCTGATCATGCGCCCGCTGCGCAACACCGAAAGAGTGTTGAACAACAAAGCGGTCGAGCAAATTCTTGAGACCGAGCGACAGCATGGCGCCGAGCTGGCCTTCGCCGACATCGCCGAGCGTGTGGCCGGGGTCTACCCCCGCGTAATGACCGAGGGGGAGATGGATGCCGGCGCCTGGTCCTGCGGCATGGTCGCGGGCCTGATCCACGACATCCCCACCGTTCGGGATCTGATCAACCGGATCATGGCCGAAGCGGAAACCCTGATCCAGGACCGGCTGGCGGGCTTGGCGGGCGGGGCCGCGACCTGACCGCCGGTTACCGGGCGGCCGCCAGGCTGTCGTCGCCAGGCGGGTCGGCGCGCCTGTAGGTGATCTCCCCTCCGATGGAGGAGAACACCATGTGCACCAACTCCCCGGAATCAACGTCGTAATAGACCTTCACCTTACGGTCGGCGCGCAGCTCATAGCCCCGGGCAGTGATCGGGCCGACCGGCCCGTCGATGCGGGCCTCGCCCAAGGGCAGCACCCGCATGTCCAGCACGGCACCGCGCTTGGTGGTGATCAGCTTGGATTTGTTCGGGGTTTCCGGGTTCCAATAGGTGGTCGGCACGAAGGTGTCCGGCGCGCCCACCTCCCCGACCACGGCCATGCCCTCATGCCCGTCGATCAGATAGGCATAGCCGGCCCGGCGCACGGACAGGGCGTAGGTGTCCTTGTTCTCGACCGAGGAGGAGGTCAGCCGGTCCAGCCGGCCGCCCTGCCAGATGCCGGTCGACTGGTGCTGGTAACGGTGCACGGTGATGAAGCCCAGCTTGACCTGGATGCGCACGTCGATGTCCACCCGCAGGCCGCCATCGGCCAAATTGGTGAACTGGAAGGTTTGCTCACCGATCCGGTCATCGCCCCGTAACACCTCGAAGCTCATCCGGCCGTCCTTGGGCACGCCGTCGGCGGCCGCGCTGGCGCTTGCGGGTGCCCCCATGCCAAGCACGGCCGCAAGGATCGCCCACATCGCCACCAGGGAAAACAACAGACCACGCATCGGCTTTCCAGCCCCCTTACTCCCATCGGTCACCCACATTTCGACCGGTCACCGTAAGCTTCAATTGAATTACGGGAGATTTCGGGCGGCGCAAGAGCACGGGCGCCACACGCGGTGACAATCTCGTGTCCGAAAAGCGCATGGCGGCAGGAAAACCACACGGTGTGGGACCGGCGGTCGATCATGCGGGCGGTCCGAGCGACCCGTTGGAAAGCCCGGCGCCGCAGGGCTGACCACGCCGGATGCGCTACGGCGCCGCTGCCGGGGTGTCGAGCACGGCGTAGATATCGCCGGAATTGAAGTCATCGGGCAGTCGGGCCAGGGCGGCGCGCATGTGGTCTCGGTCGCAAAATCGGTCGGGCAAAGCGAAGCTTTCTCCCGGCGACAGGGCAAAGCGATAGGGGCCAAGGCGCGCCAGGATCTCCAGGCACGCCTCGGCCCGGGCCCGCTGGCCGCCCAGGACCTCGAAGGACAGCGCCGGGATCGGCGTTGACAGGCCGCGCAGCACATCCGCCTCCGCCGCTTCGACATCGATCTTGGCGAAGGCGGGCATGCCGTGGCAGGCGATCAGGGCATCCAGGGTGGTCACGGTCACCGCCTCCGCCCCGTCCCAGGTGATGTGCCCGAAGCCGGGCGTGTCGCGGGCCTCGGCCACCCAATCCCCGGCGAGCGTGGCCAGCATCGGGTTGCCGGTGCTGGTGTGCAGGGTCAAACGCCCGGGCTGGGCGCCGGCCGCCATGGCCACCCGCACGACGTGGCGGTCCCGGCCGTACAGCGCCGCCATGACCCGTTGCAGGGTCGGATTCGGCTCGACGGCCACCACCGTCGCCCCCAGCGCCCGGAACCAGCCGACCCGGCCGCCGGTATGGGCTCCGATATCGAACACCAGATCCCCCGGTGCGACGAAGCGCCCATATAGCGCCAGGCCACGCCGCCGCTTGGGCCAATCCAGGTGATAGGCGGCGATCGACCGGGCCAGGCCAATGAGTTCCCGAACCATATGCCTCCCGTGCGAGCGGGCCTTGGCGCGCTCCGCGCCGGTTGGGGCCCATGGGGTCCCGCGACGGGACCATAGGGGTCCGGCCGGGGCAAGGGGGTGTCCTGTCCGGGTGACCGCCCTGACCGGGTCTCGGCAGAAGGGGCCCGGCGGCGGGCACGCAGAAAAAAACCCCCGCCGGGCGAACCCGGCGGGGGTAATGGTGCGGCGGGGGGAAGGACCGCCGCACACAGCTCCAGGGGCCTTTTGCTTACCCTTCGATGCGGCGGGCAATCTCCAACCGGTCGATCACGGTCGTGGCGCCGGCCTCATAGGCTTCCTTGACCGCGACCCGCTTGGCCGCGGCCGAGGCCACCTCGCCGCGCAGGACCGCGGTGCCGCCATCGACGGTCACCTCAATCCGGTCCTCATCGACCGCCCGGCTCCAGAACAGGTTGTCTTCAACCTCGTCCCGCAACTCATTTTCGTCCGCGACCGGGCTCTGCGGCACAATCACTTGCGGCACATCTCCGATCTCGAACCGCGAACGGATATAGGGGTCATAGAAGGACCGCTGGGTGCCGTCCTTCACTTGGATCAGGTTGGCGACCTGCTGTACGCCACCGATCTGCTGGGCCAACGCCTCGGCGCGCACCCGCTGATCAAAGGTTGCTACCTGGCCGTCCAGGGTGGCCAGGCCGTCGGCATAGCTGACGGTCAGGTCCTTGGCGTTCACGACCGCATCCCGGTCATAGGCGTCCTGGATCGCGGCGGTGATCGCCTCGGCATCCGGCTCGGCCGGGGCCGGGATCCGGATCCGGTTCTGAACCGAACTCACGCCCGATTGGCGCAAGGCGATGCCGGTCGCGGCACTCTTGGCGGCCAGGGTGTCCTGGGTCCCGCGCAGGAAGGCGGTGGCGCCATCCATTTGAACAGTGATGTTACCGTCATCCACCCGCGGGTCGGCCGCGAGGGCGGCGCGCAGGGCTGTGATCACCTCGGCAGGGTCTTGGGCGGCACCGGCTTCGGTAGCCAGGCGGGTTTCAACCTCGAAGCCATCGACGGTCAGGCCGTTCGCATCGACCGAGGACACACCCGGCACGAAGGCGTGGGCCACGGCATCATTGTAGGCCGCGCGGCTGTTGACGCTGCCGGTCAGGGTGACCTGGGCGCCATCCACCGCCACGCGAACATCGCTGGCATCGACCGTGGCGTCATTGTACAGGCCGCTCAAGATCTCGGCCTGGATCACCTCGGCGTCCCGTTCGACGGTGTTCACGGTCAGGGTGTTGTCCAGGGCGGTCACGCCCACGACCGAGGAGACAACCTCCCCCGCAGTGCGTTTTTCGTAATGGGTATCGACCTCGCCCGACAGCACCACCTTGCCGGTGGCATCCGCCGACACGTCAATTTCCCACCCATTGGTCACCAGGTCGGCCAACAGTGCGCGGGACACCCGGGCGGCCAGCTCTTCCGGCGCGGAGGCGCCGCCACCGGAGACGGTCAGTTGGTTGTCGATCTCATCAACACCGCGCACCAGCCCGGCGATGCGCTCGGCGCGCCGTTTGGCGTCCAGATTGGCGACCGTGCCGGTCAGGGTCACATCGCCGTCTTCAACGGCAACATCCACGATGCCTTCCGGGACCAGCGGGTCGAAGGCGAAATCGTCCTGGATGGCGTCGGCGATCGCCAGGTCGGTGTCGGCGCCCCCGCCGTGGGGAATCTTGGCCTGAACCGGGGTGACGGTTAGGGCAACGGCGACCAGGGACGCGCCGCCCAACATCAGGGCGCGCCAAGATGTGCGGGTGCCAGTGGCAGTATTCAACACGATAGCCTCCTCAACTGTGTGAAGTGCTGACAGAACGCCCGGCACGTCCACGTGGTTCCGGCAGGTTGGATGAGAACCACGCAAACCTGCGTCCCGCCCGCCGCCCGGCCCCGGTCACAGCACCCCCAAGGCGCTGATCGCCGCCGCCAGCTTGCGGTAGCCGGCGATGTCCGCGCCGCGGGCGTAATCGGGCACCGGGCCATCGCCCGCCTCCTCAAGGCACCGGCCGTGGATGGCGGCCATGGTCCGCTCCAGGTCCCGGCACAGGTCGCGGCGGGTTTTCGGCATCCCGGTGGCGTTTTGGCCGATTTCAAAGCCCGAGACCGCGACCCCGCCGGCATTGGCGGCCTTGCCCGGGCCATGGACGACGCCAGCCTGCCGAAGGTGATCGCGGGCGGCGCGGGTCAGCGGCATGTTCGCCCCTTCCACGACCACGGACACCCCGGCCGCGATCGCGGCCCGGGCCCCGTCCCCGTCCATCTCGTTCTGGGTGGCGCAGGGCACGGCGATCTCGGCCTCCAGGCCCCAGGGCCGTTCGCCGGCCAGCCAGGTGATGCCGGTCTTGCCGGCTTGCAGTGTGGACAAGGCCCGGCCCGCGCCCTTGCACGCCCGCACCGCCTGCAACAGACCCGGGTCCAACCCATCCTTGATGTGCAGCGTGCCCTGGCTGTCGGACAGGGAGATGACCCGCCCCCCCTGCTCCATCGCCATTTCCGCGGCGTGCAGGGCAACATTGCCGGCTCCGGACAGGGCTATTCGGCGCCCCTCCAGGTCCTGGCCGCGCTCGGCCAGCATGCAGGCCAGAAAGAACACGGCCCCATAGCCCGTGGCTTCCGCGCGCAGCTCACTGCCGCCATAGGTCAGATCCTTGCCGGTCAGCGCCGCCTCGAACCGGTTCGAAAAGCGCTTATAGGCGCCGAACAGCCAGCCGATTTCCCGGATGCCGACATTGATGTCGCCCGCCGGCACGTCCCGGTCGGGGCCGATATGCCGGTGCAGTTCGGCCATGAAGGCCTGGCAAAACCGCATCACCTCCCGGTCGGAGCGGCCGCGCGGGTCGAAATCGGCCCCGCCCTTGGCGCCGCCCAGGGTCAGACCGGTCAGGGCATTCTTGAAGCACTGCTCGAAGCCCAGGAAGTTCAGCACGCTTTCGGTCAAGCCCGGCACGAAGCGCAAGCCGCCCTTGTATGGGCCCAGGGCGTTGGACACCTGCACCCGCCAGCCCCGGTTGACCTGGACCTGGCCTTCGTCATCCTCCCACACCACCCGGAACCGGATGGTGCGGTCGGGCTCGGTCAGGCGGTCCAGCACCTTGGCCTGGCGGAAGTGGGCGTTGGCGTATTCCACCGGCAACACGTTCACGGCGACGTCCCGGACCGCCTGCAGGAATTCCGGCTGATCACCGGTCCGGTCACGCAGGCGGGCCACGAAGGCGTCCGCCGCCGTGTCGGGGTAGGTCGGGGGCTGTTGGGTATCCATGTCACCGTTCCATTGAAAAAAATTGCCAATGAAAAAGGGCATACCCACATCCAGGTATGCCCTTTTTCCCAAGCTTTCCGCTTAGGGATTATTTGCTGATTTTCTTGTGAGCGTTCTTGAACGCTTCTTCGATTTCGGTCCACGCCGACTGAAGCCGATCGGACATATCCTTGCTGGTTTCAACCGCATCGTCGCCTGCATCCTTGATGTCGGACTGCAACGACATGATTTTTTGCTCGATCGCGGCCAAGTCTTGCTTGAATTGCGCGTTCAAGTCGGTGTTCGCCTGAACGGCGTTCCGCCGCATCTCCTCAAGCTTGGTTTCCAAGTCGGTCAACCGGGCCCGCATGCGGGCCAAGTCGGTTTCCGAATGGTGCGTGTGTTGTACAGACATTGACGTCCCCCTTTCCAACGGGTGTCGGGACCAACAGGGTCATTCATCCAAAAAGGTGGTGAGCATCCAAACCGCCTGCTCATGGAACTTCATCCGGTGGGTGAGCATATCGGCGGATACCGGGTCGTCATTGTCCTCGGCGACCTTCACCCGCGCGCGCATCAGGGCCGCCGCCTTTTCATGGTCGGACGCCAGCAGCGCCACCATTTCGGCGGCGGTGGGCGGGTTCCTGCCATCGGTGCTGCGCAGCTCCTCCAACTCGGACAGGGACGCCATGGCGTCGAAGGAATAGGGTGCCTGCAGCCCCAAAGCCCGAATCCGTTCCGCCAGTTCATCCACCGCTTCGAACAGGTCGCGGTAGTGCTCCTCGGTCAGGGTGTGCAGGCTGTGGAAAAGCGGACCCGACACATTCCAATGGAATGCCTGGGTCTTCACCATCACGACATAGCTGTCCGCCAGTGACCGGGCCATCGCTTCGGCCACCGTCCGGCGGGATGCGGTCTCCAACCCGGTGTCGGGGCGGGTGTCAAAGTCCGGTGCGACCGTGACGCTTGGATTGGGTTGAACGGCCGTACTCATCAAAACCTCCTTCGCTCTCTGTCCGCCCGGCGGGGCGGATATGTCGACAAAACGCAAACCGGACGGCTTTGGTTCCAGTGCGATCGAACCAGTCAGCAGACAGCTAAAAACCCTGGATCACCGAGCGACCCAGGGTTCTTACGCCCCGCGTTAAAAGGGCGTGATCGGTGGCGCGCCGCTGAACAGCCGCTCCCGGTTGCGGGCGACATACAGGGTCATTGCCGCCTCCAGCTCCTGGATGCGACCCTCCTGCTCGCCCGCATCGCGCAGGCGGGCTATGGTGTCCGCCGCGTGCTCCAAATCCTGGTCGGTTTCGATCATCATGGGGGCGTCTTTCGGGATTCGCGGGTCAGGCAGCCTTGGCCAGGCTGGTGCGGGCGCGGCTGACCCGGCTTTTCACCGTGCCGGTGGTGGTGCCCAAGCGGTCGGCGGCGGCTTCATAGCTGAGGCCGCGCACGCCGACCAAATACAGTGCCCGTTGCTGGTGGCGCGGGAGCGACCGAGCCGCACCGCGCACTTGACGCAGCGCAACCCGATGCTCCTGTGCCGCGGGCTGGGACAGTTGGGCTATGGCCGGTTCCGGATCGGCATCGGTCTCATGCCGCGCTTTCCGACAAATGGAAATAAACTGATTGCGCAAGATGGTGGCGCACCAAGCACCCATATTGGTGTCGGACTTGAACCGGTGCCGGGCGCGCAGGGCCCGCTCCAGGCTTTGTTGAACCAGATCCTCGGCGCCATCGGCGGTTCGGGCCAAACGCAGCGCCTGACGGCGCAGGCGCGGGATCAGCGCCACCAATTGGGTTTCAAAACTGTCGCGCATAGAAGCCTCCGGATGGGGAATGGGGACGGATGTGATTTCCAACGAGAGTGTTTTTCGATAAGTCTTTCCGCGCTTTAACTCATGTTAAAGTCCGCGTCATTCGGAGACAAAGTCGGGCAATACGCAATAATTTTGCGTCTATCCGGGGTTTTCAGTGAATATCGCTGTGCGCTCCACAGCACGCATCGTCCAGTTTTAATAAAAAAATATGGATTTCCGGAACCAAAAGTCACGTGACGCGTTGGAGGCATCAGGAGGTATTACCATGTTTGTCGAAGAGTGTATGACCCCCCTTAGCCACTCTTTTCCTGTCGATACGAATATCGCCGAAACGATGCGGTGCACAGTGCCCGATTACCCCGGCATTATCGTGGTCACCCAAAACCATGATATGGTCGGCATGATTACCGCCCAGGACTTGGTGCGGTATTATCTCGCGCATCGCGAGGCTTGTACGGTGGTACCCCTTGACGCGGTGATGCGGCCGATCCAAGCGCCCGTGAACCGGCACGAAACGGTCGAGGATGCGGTCCATATCTTGTCAGCGTTTCGCTTGGACCGAAGCATGGTGGCCGACCGCCACGGCCAACTTGTGGGCCAGGTGTCGCTTCTGGCCCTGGTTCGCGGCCTGCTCGACCCCGAATTGGAGGCCCGAACGGGGTTAGGCCGGAATGGCCTGATCGGGCAGATGGTTCGCCAACACTGACCGGGACCCGATCATCGACGGGGCTTCGGATCCAGCATGGCCGGGTCCACCGATCGGGAGACGGCCAAGGCCTCGACATCGTTGTCCGATGCATACAAATGCCCATCCTCGAAATCGCTGAGCGCCGCCAAGTCTGCCAGATTCAGCACCATTCCATCATCCTTGGGCGTCACCAAGCCGGCCTTTCTCAGCTCGGACAGAATGCGGCTGACGTGAACCGAAGTGAGCGCCAGGCATTCACCGATCTGCTCCTGGGTCAGCGGCAGGATCAACACCCCGTCCGAAGCTTGCCCCACCCGGTGAAGCCGGGTGTAGGTTTCAACCAAAAAATGCGCCAGCGCCTGTTTGGCGGTGCGTTTGGCCACGGAAACCAAGGCTTCGGCCATCAGGGTTTCCAATTCCAGCTGCGCCTTGTCGAACACGGATTTCAGGGGCGCGTACCGCTCATTGTCGAGCGCGCGCAACCGCTTCAACGAAATCGGCACCGCCTCCGTCGTCGCCAGGGCCGAAAGCCCGTACAGGCTGGAACCGCCACGATCCGTGCGCACGGGCACGAAGTCCCCGGCGATGAACAGGGTTATGGTGTGGCGCCGCCCATCTTCCAAGATCCGGTGGCGGCTGACCCATCCGGACCGGAGCAAAAACGCCCGTTCCTGATCGTCGCCTTGATCCAGCAGATGCTGGCCAGGCTCAAGAACGACCATCGGATCGCACAATGCGATCAGGGTCGAAACATCTTCGTCACGCAACGGTCCGAACCGCGACAGGTTTACCTGGATGGGCATTCCCAAGGCGGAGGGCGGTGCGGACATAGCTCAACTCCTTGATCGGCCCAGACAAACCCCGGGCCGCTTGGGTTCGAACGGACCTAAGCACACGCTGGGACCTACACTGCGCTTGTTAAACAAGACAAGGAGATTTTGAGCCTCGAATTGGGAATTATGGTTCCACGGGCGCCGGTGGCGACACCGTTTCCGCGACGCCGAACAAGATGATGGCCGCGGCGCAAACTCCGGCCAACACCAATAAGGCGGGCATCCGGTAGACTTTCCATCCCCGCCATTTATAGGCCGCCGCCTGGGCGGGGCGGTCCGCGAAGTCAGGGTCGGGGGGTGGCTGGTCAGGCGATTTCGCCATGGCTGATGTCTCCTTATACAGTGGCATCAGTTGGATAACGCCGCCCCGGCCGGTCCGGTTCCCTGGCGGTGGGCGGCACCCACGGCCGAACGCCGGTCGCGCGATGTTCGGACCTCGTGCCCAGAGCCGCTTGGGTTTCGCCGTCCGGGCTAAGACAGCGCCATCACGGCGACCATGGTGGCGTAC
>CAYNRD010000036.1:0-11035 GCA_964399515.1 uncultured Mycobacteriaceae bacterium
CGCCCAGCAAAAGGGCGGCGCCGGCAAGACCACCCTTGCCGCCCATCTGGCCGTGGCGTTCGGGCAGATGGGCAAATCGGTCGCCACGGTCGATATCGATCCCCAGGCCAGCCTGACCCGGTGGATCGAGGCCCGCAACCAAGGCCGGGACACCGCCGATATCGCCCATGTCCGGATCAAGGGCTGGCAGGCTTCCAGCGCCATCGACCGCATGGCCCAGGCTCATGACGTGGTGGTGGTCGACAGCCCCCCGCATATGGAGCCCGAGGCCAAGATCGCCGTGCGCGGCGCCGATCTGGTGATCGTGCCCGTCCAGCCCAGCCCGATGGACTTCTGGGCCACCGAGCCGACGCTCGCCATGGCCAAGGCCGAAGGCCGGCGGGTCTTGCTGGTGGTCAATCGGGTGCCGCCGCGCGCCAAGCTGGCCGACGCGCTGATCGACCGGGTCGGCGAACTGGGGGCCGAGGTGGCGGAAACCCGCATCGGCAACCGGGTCGGCCTGGCCGCGGCCCTGATGGAGGGCCGCGCGGTGACCGAGACCGCGTCCCGAACCCGCGCCGCCCAGGAGATCCGGGCTCTGGCCGAAGAGATCCTGGCGAAGGTCTGATCCATGCGCACTTATGATGAGCTGTTCGCGCTGGCGGCGGCGCGCAAGGGCAGCCAGGACTTCCTGGCCGACCTGCCGTTCCCGCCCAAGCCGGCCGATGACTTGGCCCAAACGCCCGACCATCGGATCCTGGCCGGGTTCAGCCGCTATGTGTTCTCGACCGGCCTGAATTGGAGCGTGATCGCCAACAAGTGGCCGGGCTTCGAGGAGGCCTTCGAAGGCTTCGACATTGGCCGCTGGTGCTTGATGAGCGACGAGGATCTGGACCGGTTGCTGGCCGACACCCGGATCATCCGCCATGCCGGCAAGATCCGGTCCGTGGCCCAGAACGCCCAGTTCCTGGCCGGCCTCGCCCGGGAGCATGGCTCGGCGGCGGCGGCGGTCGCCCACTGGCCGGCCACCGACCATGTCGGCCTGCTGCGGCTGATGAAGGAGCGGGGCGCCCGGCTGGGCGGCACCTCGGCCCAGTACGCGTTGCGATCCTTGGGCCGGGACAGCTTCCTTCTGTCCGGTGACGTGCTGAAGGCCCTGGCCCGGGAAGGCGTGGTCGATAACCCCCAGAAGGCGCCCACCGGCAAGGCCGCCCTTGCCAGGATCCAGGCCGCCTTCACCACCTGGATGGCCCAGTCCGGCCGCTCCCTCTCCGAAATCAGCCGCACGCTCGCGCTGGGCGTGGATTAGGGGCGGTTCAGGAGCCGGCGACGGCGCCAGAATCGCAATGCGAGGCCGGGTGAACCGCGTTACAATAAGGTATGAGCGAGACGCTACGCCCCCCTTTAGAGACCAGCGGCGCCAGTTTGGAGCGGATCAGCGCCGTGCTGGACCGTTTGGCCGTTGATGTCGCCCGCCAAGCCGAGGCGCTGGATGCCCAGCGCCTGGCGGTCGCGGAGTTGAAGGGGGCGCACAAATCAGCCGAATCCGGTCGGACCATCATGATGGCCGTGGTCGGGCTGGTCTTCGCCGCGTCCGTTTGGCAGGTCACCCAATTCGTCGGCATCGACAACCGTTTGGACGCGGTGGAGACCCGCGTGGGCGCGGTCGAGACCCGGCTGGACGCCGTCGAGACCCGGCTGGGTGATGTCGAGACCCGGCTGGACGCCGTCGAGACCCGGCTTGAAGCCCTGGAAGAGGGGTTGGCGGCGACAAATCTGCGCCTGGACCGCCTTGTGGATCAGAACACGGCGATCATCGCCGCCTTGGCCGACCTGACCGAGACGGTACGGGGATTGTCGACATCGGCGGCGAGGCCAGGATCAGAGTAGGCCCCGCGCCTCCAGCACGGGGCGGGCGACGCGGAAGCATTCGACGCCCTGGGGCACGCCGCAATAGATGGCGATGACGTGGATGGCGGCGCGGATTTCCTCCACCGTCACGCCATTGTTCAGCGCCCCGTTCAGGTGCAGTTCCCATTCGGTCATCTTGCCCAGTGCGCCGATCATGGCCAGGTTCATCAGGCTGCGGTGCTTGGCGTCGATCGCCCCATCGCCCCAGCCAAAGCCCCAGCACCATTCGGTCATCATCTCCTGGAACGGCCGGGTGAAGGCGTCGGCGTTCTCCAGCGTCTTTTCCACATAGGCGTCGCCCAGGGTGCCCTTGCGCTGGGCGAGGCCGGCTTCGAAACGGTCCTTGTCCATGGTCGTTGGTCCTTATTCCGCGGCCGAGGCTTGGGGCCGTTCAATGTCCTGTCGGGGCCTGAGGTTTTGGGGATCCCAGACCGGCTCCGCCAGCACCGTGGCCCGGCGCGGGCTGCCCAGCACCAGCACGTCCAGTGCGGTGCCCGGGACGTTGAGCGCCGGGGTGATGTAGGCCCAGGCGAGATAGGCCCCTACCGAATAGCCATAGCCGCCCGACGCGATCGCGCCCACCGGCACGCTGTCGCGCAGCACCGTCTCCGAGCCTTGCGGGTCGGCGATCGGCTGGTCGGGGCCGGGCTCCTCAAGGCGCAGATAGGCGGCAACCCAACGCTCCGGCGGCGCCAGGGACGCTTCGGCGCCCTGAAAGCCGCCCTTGGCCCGGGCGAAGCGCAGCACGCCGGCTTCGGCCAGCGTCACCTCGTTGGTGATCTCATGGCCGGATTTGTAGGCTTTTTCCATGCGCAGGGCGTTGAGCGCCGCCGAGCCGACCCGGGTCAGGCCCAAGGGGGCCGCCGCTTCGGCCAGCGCGTCATGGACCCGGGTCATGCCGGCCATGGGCACGTGCAATTCCCACCCCAATTCACCCGTGTAGCTGACCCGAAGTGCCAGCACATCCGCCACGCCGGCGACCGTGATCGCGCGCCCCGACAGCCAGCGGAACTGGGCGTTGTCCAGGCCCGTGTCGGTCAGCGGCGCCAGCGCCCGCCGGGCGTTGGGGCCGGCCAGCATGATCACGCCATGGCTTTCCGACCAGATGTCGAAGCCAACCCGTTCGCCCGGGCGCATCTGGCCGCGCAGCCAGCCCAAAACCGCCTGTTCCCGCACGGCTGCGTAGACGCAGTAAAACCGGTCCTCCGCCAGCTTGACCAGGGTGACCTCCCCCTCCAGCCGGCCGTTGGGGTTGACCAGATAGCTCAAGGTCAGGGCACCGAGGGTCCGCGGCGGGGCGTTGGACGACACCCGCTCCAAGAACGGCACCGCGTCGGCGCCGGAGATCACCAGCTTGGCGAATGCTGACACATCGGCCAGGCCGACCCCGGCGCGGAGGCCCCGCACCTCCGCGCCGACGATGCCGTGCAGGGCCGAGCGGCGGAAATCATGGATGTGTCCGGCCGGCACGTCGTCCGTGGCGTACCAATAGGGCCGCTCCCAGCCATAGACATCCTGGTAGACGGCGCCCTGTGCCTTCAGCCGGTCATAAAGCGGCGAGGTCTTGGAATGGGTGGGGCGGCAGGCCGGCCGGTCCAGCGCCGGGAACGGGATTTCGTGGCGCAGCAGGTAATCTTCCTTGGCCTTTTCAATCCGATAGGTGTCGTCGATGCGGGCACCGAACCGGCGCGGGTCGAAGCTGGCCATGGAAATGTCGGCGGCGCCATGGACCATCCATTGGGCCAGATAGCGACCGGCGCCGGGCCCCCAGGCGATGCCAACCTGGCTGCCGCAGCACAGCCAGAACCCGGGCACGGCGGTGGGCCCCAGCAGCATGTTGCCGTCCGGCGGGTGGGTGATCGCCCCATGGACCACCCGCTTGATGCCCAGCTCCGCGAACACCGGCATGCGGTCCAGGGCGTTTTCCAGCCAGGGCATGATCCGGTCATAGTCGGGCTCGAACAGCACATGCTCGTCATCCCAGGGCGTGCCCTCGTCCCAGACGGTGGTGGCATTGGCCTTTTCGTAAATGCCGATCAGGCCCGACTTCTGCTCCATCCGGATATAGCCCGAGACCAGCCGGTCATCCCGCACCACCGGCAGTTCGGCCGGCAGGTCCTGGAATTCCGGCACCGGCTCGGTGATCAGGTAGTGGTGCAGCAGATTGGCGATCGGCAGATCCAAGCCCAGCCAGGCGCCCACCTGCCGGGCATAGGTGCCGGCGGCGTTGACCACGATCTGGCAGTCGATGGTGCCGTCCGGGGTCGAGACCCGGAAGCCGTCCCCCCGCCGCGCCACGCCGGTGACCCGGGTATGCCGCCGGATCACGGCACCGCGCGCCCGGGCGCCGGCGGCGAGCGCGAAGGTGACCCCGGCCGGGTCGACATGGCCGTCATGGGGGGTGTGCAGCGCCGCCTTGATGCCAGCCGTGTTGTAGAACGGGTGCAAGTCCCGGATCCGGTCCGGGCCGATCAGCTCCATCTGGTGGCCCAGGCCCCGGCCCACCGACAGGGTGTAGCGCAGCCAGTCCACCTCCGCGTCGTCATAGGCGACCCGCAGGGAGCCGCAGCCGTGCCAGCTGGTGCTCTGCCCCGTCTCCGCCTCCAGCGCGGGATACAGGGCGGTGCCGTAGGCGGCCATCTTGGCCAGCCCGTGATGCGAGACCGAATGGGTGATCTGCCCGGCCGCGTGCCAGGTGGAGCCCGAGGTCAGTTCCCCCTTCTCCAGCAGGATCAGGTCCGACCAGCCTTCCCATGCCAGGTGATAGGCCAGGGAACAGCCCATGATGCCGCCGCCGATGATGACGACCCGTGCGGTGTGATCCATGGCTTCCGATTTCCCTTGCGCTGACCGACACGATGACGATACGTCAATGATACATCTGTATCAAAGTCAATTATAGGATACAGTTGTCTAAATCCGAAGTGAAACCGTCCGAAGGCGACACGAGCGGCGATGGCGACAGGGCAGGAGGACGGTGCGACCACGGCGCCGCCGGCGACCGCGAAGGCGGTGCTGGCGCTGCTGGCCGCGCGCTTTGCGGAGCTGCCGCCGGCCCTACAGGCGGCGGCGCGCTGCCTGATCGACAACCCGCGGGAGGCGGGGGTGCAGTCCATGCGCGCCCTGGCCCAGCGGGCCAATGTCCACCCCAACGCCTTCGTGCGCCTGGCCCGGCTGATCGGCTTCGACGGCTATGAGGATCTGCGCGAGCGGTTCCGGGACTTCCTGGTCGAAGGGGATTTGGGCGGCTTTCGGGATCGGGCCCGGTGGCTCAAGGACCTGGCCGCCCGGGGCGGCAGTGCCGAGATCGTCGGCCAGATGGCCGGTGCCCTGACCGCCAACATCGAACGGGCGCTGACCCAGTTGGACATCCGCGCGGTCGAGGATGTGGCCGACCGGCTGGTGGCGGCACCCCGGGTGCATGTCCTGGGCCTGGGCGGGGCGTTCGGGATCGTGCACGGGTTCTGTTACGTGGCCGGCATGGCTTTCGACCACATCGAGGCCATCCCCCGGCACGGCGGCGTGCCGACCGATGAGCTGATCGCGGCGGGCCGGGGGGAGGTGCTGGTGGCTTTGACCGTCCAGCCCTACCGGGCGGAAACCCTGGCGGCGGCCCGGCTGGCCAAGACCCGGGGCCTGACCGTGATCGGCATTTCAGACAGCAAGACCGCCCCCTTGGCGGCGGTGTCCCAGCCGCTGCTGGTCTGCCCGACCCATACCCCGCATTTCTTCCCCAGCATGGCGGCCATCGCCGGGCTGATGGAAATCCTGATCGCGCTGATGATCGCCCGGGCGGGCGATCCGGTGGAAACCCGCATCGAGGCCCTGCACGCCGAGCGCGCGGCACTGGGCCTGTACGAAGAAGACCTTCGGCTGAAGGGCCGGACCGGTTGAGGGAGCACGCCCATGGACACCCATTTGGTCGACGCCCCGCTGCGAGGGCTGGACCCCGGCTATTACACCGACCCCGCGCGCTACGCCCAAATCCGGGACCGGGTGCTGGAGCGGGCCTGGCACTATGCCTGCCACGAAAGCCAGGTGCCGGAGGCGGGCGACTATTGCGCGCTGACCGTCCTGGACCAGGATGTGTTCGTGATCCGGGGGCGGGACGGCGGTTTGCGGGCGTTCTACAATGTCTGCCAGCACCGGGGGCACCGGCTGGTGGAGGACACCGGCCGCACCACCACCCTGGTCTGCCCCTATCACGCCTGGTCCTACCACCTGGACGGCCGGCTGAAGGGGGCACCCAATGCCCGCACCACGCCCGGCTTCGACAAGGCGCGCATCTGCCTGACCCCGGTCCGGCTGGACAGCCTGCTGGGCTTCGTGTTCGTGACCCTGGACCCGGACGCCCCAAGCCTGGCGGACACCTTCCCCGGGGTTGAAGACGCCATCCTGGCCGCCTGCCCGGACATCCGCGCGCGCGCCTTCGCCCATCAGCACACCGCCGATGAGCGATGCAATTGGCTGGTGGCTGTGGAGAACTACAACGAATGCTACCATTGCGGCCATGTCCACAAGGCCTTCGCCCAGGGCGTGATCCTGCCCGAAAGCTATGACATCCAGCCAATGCCGGGCGCCCGGGTGCTGCGCCACAGCTCCCAGGCGGCGTCGGGCCAGGGCCGCTGGTATGAGCGGCAGGCGGCGGAAGGCGCGCCCGGCGATTACGCGTCCTTTTTCCTGTGGCCGCTGTTCAGCCTGCAGATCTATCCGGGCGGGCTGGTCAACACCTATCACTGGCGGCCCTTGGGCCATGACAGCACCGTCGTGCACCGGGGCTGGTTCAGTGGCGACGGCGTGGTCGATGACACCCTGCAAGCGGTGATCGATCTGGACCGGGACACCACCTTCGCCGAGGATCTGGTGCTGGTCGCCAATGTCCAGCGCGGCCTGGGCTCGAAGGGGTACCGGCCCGGGCCCTTGGTGATCTCGCCCAGCCACGGCATTCAATCCGAACATTCCATCGCCGCCCTGCACCGCTGGCTGATCGAGAGCCTGTCATGAGGATCGCCCGCATCCGGGTCTGGCAGCTGGACCTGCCGATGACCGAGCCCTATCGGATGGCGGGCGGCCGGGTGCTGGTCGATGGCCTGGACAGCACCCTGGTCGCGGTCGATACCGATGACGGGGTGACCGGCTGGGGTGAGGGCTGCCCCTGGGGCCATGCCTATCTGCCGGCCCATGGTGCCGGCATCCGGGCGGCACTCGGCACCCTGGCACCGGCGGTGCTGGGTTTGAACCCCATGGAACTCGACCGCCTGAACGCGGTCATGGATCTGACCTTGCCCGGTCACCCGGCGGCGAAATCGCCCCTGGACATCGCCTGCTGGGACATCCTGGGCCAGGGGGCCGGCCAGCCGCTGCACCGGCTTCTGGGCGGGTGGGACGGTGCCGCGATCCCGATCAACTCCTCAATCCCCACCGGCACGCCCGCGGAGATGATCGCCCGGATCGAGGCCAAGCGCGCCCAGGGCTACCGGGTCCATTCCGCCAAGATCGGCGGGGTGGACAATGCCCTGAATATCGCCCGGATCGAGGCGATTGAGGCCGCCCTTGCGCCCGGGGAGTTGGTCACCTTCGACATCAACCGGGCCTGGACGCCGTCCCAGGCGATCGCGGTGATGGGGGCGGTCCAAACCCGGGCCTGGTTCGAGCAGCCCTGCGAGGGCCTGGACCAATGCGCCCAGGTCCGTGCCCGCACCACCCAGCCGATCCTGCTGGATGAAAGCCTGCAGACCCTGGGCGATCACCTGGAGGCGTGGCGCCATCGGATCTGCGAGGGGGCCAAGATCAAGCCGAACCGCCTGGGTGGGCTGACCCGGGCCCGGCAGGCGCGGGACCTGTGCCTGGCCTTCGGCTGGCCCATGCATGTGGAGGATCTGGGCGGCACGTCGCTGGCCGATACCGCCGCCATCCATCTGGCCGCCAGCACGCCGCCCGATTTCCGCCTGGCCTCCTGGCTGGGCCAGGCCCATATCGCCAGCGACCCGATCCTGGGCGCGCCGGTGCGCCCGTCCGATGGCGTGACCACACCGCCCGATGCCCCTGGCCTGGGGGCCTGGCCCGACCTTGACCGCCTGGGGCAGCCGGCGGCGGTCTATTCCTGAGGGGAATTGGCATGGATACGCTTGAGACCAGGTTCGACCATTCCGCCGCTTACGCGATCGCCGACCGGGTGTTGCCCGGGGCCGGCCTGGGCGGCTACGCCCTGCCAGAGGAGGCCCGCTTCGTGTTCGCCGAGGGGCGCGGCGCGCGCATCCGCGACATTGAGGGGCGGGAATACATCGACTATGTCGGCGGCGCCGGGGCGCTGATCCTGGGCCATGCGCCGGCACCGGTGGTGGCGGCCATGCAGGCCCAGATCGCCCGCGGCGCCCATATGTTCGGCACCCTGAACGACGTGGCGATCCGCCTGGCCGACCGGCTGGTCCAGGACATCCCCTGCGCCGAGAAGATCGTCTACGCCACCACCGGCTCCGAAGCGACGGCCTATGCCATGCGCCTGGCCCGGGCCTTCACCGGCCGGGACGTGATCCTGAAATTCGAGGGCGCCTATCACGGCAACCATGACTACGCGCTGACCTCCACCTTCCCCAAGGCGCTGGGCAACGACCCCCACGGCCAGGATGACACAGCGGGACGGCCCCAGGGCATCCGCCGGACCATGATGGTCGCCCCCTATAACGACGCCGAGGCCTTGGAGCGCCTGGTTGCCCAGCATCATGGCGATCTGGCCGCGATCATCGTCGAGCCCGTGCAGCGGATCATCCCGGCCACGCCCGAGTTCCTGGGGGCGGTCCGCGCGGTGTGTGACCGGTATGGCCTGGTGATGATCCTGGATGAGGTGGTCACCGGCTTCCGCCTGGCCCATGGCGGCGCCCAGGCCGCCTATGGCGTCACGCCGGATCTGGCCAGTTTCGGCAAGGTGATCGGGTCGGGCGGGCCGCTGGCCTGCGTGGCCGGCAAGGCGGAGATCCTGGATTTGAGCGACCCACGCCGGAAGGGCCAGCCCGACGCGGTCTATTTCAACGGCACCCTGCACGGCAATCCGGTGGCGGCGGCCGGCACGCTGGCGATGCTGGACGCGCTGTCGAAGCCGGGCACCTACGACCGGCTGAATGACCTGTCCGACCGCGCCTGCCGGGAGGCGCAAACCGTCTTGGACCGGCGCGGCGTGCCCGCGATCGTGGAGAACACCGGCTCGCTGTGGCAGATTCTGTTCATGGATCGGCGGCCGCGCACCCAGGCGGACATCCTGGCCAGCGACATGGCGGCGGGCCGCCGTCTCGATCTGGCGAGCCTAAAACAGGGTGTCTATGCCCTGCCCGGGGTGCGCCGGTTCTTCTCCCTCGCCCATGGCGATCAGGAGATCGAAGACACGCTCAAGGCGCTCGACGCAGCCTGTGCGGGATTATCGTGACCAATTCTTACTTGGAACGTTAATAAAAATTACGCCTAACCTTTAGGTTTCTTGCACGCATTAGCGGATGCCGGCTACTGACACCGGGTTATGGAGGACACAAACCCCACCCCCCGACAGACCCAAAGCCCAACCCGGCGGCCCTGGTGGCGCGGGCCGATGGCGGCGTTCCAGGCCGATGCCGGCATTCGCCGACGGCTTTATGTGCTGAACTTCCTGATCGCCTTGTCCGGGGTGGTCACGGTTCTGGGCGCCATTGAGATTTCGAACGGGGCCAGTTACCACAAGTTCAATTTCCAGCACGTCTAGCACGCCCGGCTGTTCGAGCAAGCGGTGCGCGCCTACACGGCGGGTGAGATCCCGCTGGACGCGGTGCGCCTGCACCTGGCCGATGTGCGGGCGCAGCCGGAACAATGCCTGGACGCCAGCGGCCCTATCGCCCGTTTGGCCATGGGCCTGTCCGGCACCTTGGGGGCGTTGGACCTGTGCCTGCTGGACCGGTCCCAGGCCGACCAGGCTTTCGCGGTGCTGGACGCCTATGGCCGCGATGAGATCGGCCAAGCGGCCATGGTGCAGGCCCTGAACACCGCGGTCGTGCAGTTCAACGCCAATTCCAGTGCGTTTGCACCACTGGTTGATCGGACGGTGACCCTGGTGTTCTGGTCGCTTCTGGGGTTTTTGGCGGTCAAGGGTGTCATCATCAGCCTGGTCGGCGTGTTGGTGCTGCGGGATGCGGGCCGGCTGTTGGATGCCTTGGCGGAGGAAAAGCGCGTCCTGGTCAGCGCCAATGAGTCCCTGGAGGAGTTCACCCATGTGGCCTCCCACGACTTGCGGGCGCCCGCGCGGGCGGTGGGCGCGCTTGCGCAGTTCATCGAGGATGAGTTGGGGGAGATGGCGCCGGAGCCGGTCCGGCGGGACCTGGCCCAGTTGAAGCTGCGCGCCGGCCGCATGCTGCAGATGATCGACCGGCTGCTGCTGTATTCCAAGTCCACGACCGCCGGCGGGCGCCTGCAGGCGGTGGATCCGCAATCGGTGATCGGGCGGGTTTGCGACGCCCTGGATCCTCGGCTTGCCGGCGCTGTCCGGGTCGCGGGGCCACTGCCGCATCTGGTCACCGATCCGGTGCCGTTCGAGCTGGTGGTGCGCAACCTGCTGGACAACTGCATGCGCCACCATGACGGTGGCGTTCCGTTGCGCATTGATATCTGCGGCCGGCGTCTGGGCGATCTGGTCGAGTTTTCGATCGCCGACAACGGCCCTGGCATCCCCGAGGCGCACCGGCAGCGCATCTTCCGGGCCTTTCAAACCCTGACCGTGCTGGACGATGGTGATGAGCGGGCCAGGGGCATGGGCCTGGCCTTGGTCAAGCGCACGATCCAACGCCATGGCGGCGCCATTACGGTCGCCGATCGGGAGCCGCGCGGAGCCGTATTCCACTTTACCTGGAAATCGCCCGTCAGCACCAGTTGGGAGGCTGCCGCGTGATCGCCTATCGCCCCTGCGATGTCACCATCCTGGTGATCGATGATGACGAGGTCGACCGGCGCTTGGTGCGCCGCTGCCTGGATAAGGCCGGCATGCGCAACCCGATCCTGGAGGCGGAGAACGCCCCCGATGCCCTGGCATTGCTGCGCTCGGGCGCCGTCCCGCGGCCTTACGTGATGCTGGTCGACATCAACATGGCGATCATGACCGGGCTGGTTTTGGTTCGGGAGGTGCGGGACG
>CAYNRD010000037.1:0-10878 GCA_964399515.1 uncultured Mycobacteriaceae bacterium
CGTGGTCGGCTCATCGAAGATGTTCAAGTCGTGTCGGCAGCTCTTCGCCATGGCGGTCATCGCCCGCTGCAGCTGCCCGCCGGAGACCTGGTGGGGGAACCGGAAGCCGATTTCATCCGGGTCGGGCAGGCGCAGCTTGCGGTACAGCTCGATGGCATCCGCCTCACTGCCGCGCCGGTCGCCCTTGCCGTGCAGGATCACCGGTTCGGTGTACTGGTCGATCAGCTTGTGGGCCGGGTTGAAGCTGGCCGCCGCCGATTGGGCCACATACGCGATCCGCGAGCCGCGCAGGGCGCGCAGGTCCTCCTCCGGGGAGGAGGACAGGTCGATGCCATCGAACACGATCCGCCCGCCGGAGATGCGGCAGCCGTCCCGGGTGAAGCCCATGGCCGCCAGGCCGATGGTGGACTTGCCGGCGCCCGATTCGCCGATCAGCCCCATCACCTCGCCCCGGCGCAGGGTCAGGTTGATGCCGTGGACGATCTCGAACCATTTTTCGTCCCCGAACGCCTCGATCCTGAGGCCTTCGATTTGCAGCAGTATGGATTTGTCCTTGGCCATGGAATCAACTCTTCAATCCGGAGGACCGTTGTAGCATCCAATCGACGACGAAGTTCACCGCCACGGTCAAAAGCGCGATCGCCGCCGCCGGAATCAGCGGCGTGATCTGCCCGAAGGAGATCATGGTGGCGTTCTCCCGCACCATGGATCCCCAATCGGCGGTCGGCGGCTGCAGCCCCAGGCCCAGGAAGGACAGCGCCGCGATCGCCAGGAACACAAAGCAGAACCGCAGCCCGAACTCCGCGATCAGGGGGGCGGCGGCGTTGGGCAGGATTTCCCGGCTGATCAGATACAGGGTGTTTTCACCGCGCAGCTTCGCGGCCTCGATGTAATCCATCACCACGATGTTGCCGCCCACGGCCCGGGCCAGGCGGAACACCAGCGGCGCGTACAAGAGCGCGATGACCAGGGTCAGGTTCAGGATGCTGGTGCCGACGATCGTCAGCAGCAACAGCGCGAAGATCAGCGTTGGGATCGCCATCAGCGTATCGACAATCCGGCTTAGGATCTGATCCACCCAGCCGCCCAGGGTGGCCGCCAACAGCCCGAACAGGGTGCCGATGGAGAACGCGATGGCGGTGATCATCAGGGCGATGCCGACCGTGTTCCGGGCGCCGTACACCAGGCGCGTGAACATGTCACGGCCCAGTTGATCGGCCCCCAGGATCATCTCGGCGGTCGGCGGGCCGAACGCCGAGCCGACCACCTCCGACTCGCCGAAGGGGGCGATCACCGGGGCGAAAATCGCCACCAGGCCGTAGATCAGCACCACCAGCAGGCCGAAGCTGGCGGTCAACGGGGCCGTGCGCATGGCCTTGGCCATTTCCCTTGGCAGGATCTGGACCAGGAATTCCCGGAAACTGTAGGCCAGGGCGATGGCGACCCCGAAAATGGCGACCACGATCGCCAACCCCTGGACCGCGCCATCCCCCGCGATCAGCGCCAGGGCGGCGGACAGGAAGGTCAAGCAAAACAGCGGGACGACGTATTGCTTGCTGTGCCGGAGCGAGAAATAGCTGGTCGCGACGATCAGCACCACGAAGTAGATCAATGACAGTGTCGACATTCAAACCGGCCCTCAGCGCGGGTTCCGAAGCCGCGGATTGGACAGGATGCCCAGGACGTCCGCGGTCAGGTTCAAAAGAATGTATGTGGCGGCGAAGATCAGGCAGCAGGCCTGGACCACCGGGAAGTCCCGCCGGGAGACGCTGTCGACCAGCAACTGACCCACGCCCGGATAGACGAACACCACCTCCACCAGCACCACGCCGGTGACCAGATAGGCCAGGTTCAGCGCCACAACGCTGATGATCGGCGCCAGGGCGTTGGGCAGGGCGTGGAAGACGATCACCTTCAGCCGTGGCACCCCCTTCAGCCGCGCCATCTCGATATAGGGGGAAGCCAGCAGATTGATGATCGCCGCCCGGGTCATGCGCATCATGTGCGCGGTCACCACCAGGGTCAGGGTGATCGCCGGCAACAGGGTGATATACAGCTGTTGGCCGAAGCTCATGTTCCCGGACACGCTGGAGATCGCCGGGAAGATCGGGTTGAGCACCGCGAACACGGTGATCAGGATGTAGGCCAGGAAGAACTCCGGCGAGGAGATCGAGCTGAGGGTGGTGACGTTGGCGGCCCGATCGAACACCGAATCCCGATACAGGGCCGCCAAAATGCCGATGCTGATCGACAGCGGCACCGAAATCACCGCGGCCACCGCCGCCAGGAATAGGGTGTTGGCGAACCGCGGCCCGATCAGTTCCGACACCGGCCGGCCATTGGCCAGCGACACCCCGAAATCACCGGTGACCGCGCCGCCCAGCCATTCGAAATAGCGCACGAACACGGAGCGGTCCAAACCCAGTTCGGCCCGGAACGCCGCCAGAGCTTCCGGGGTGGCGCCCTGGCCAAGCACCTCCTGCGCCACATCACCGGGAAGAAGTTCAATCGCCCCTGAAATAATGATCGTGACCACCAGCAACGTCAAAAGACCGAAGCCCAGACGTTTTGCGACCAGCCGCAGCAAACCGTTCATAAATGCCCTTCCCGCGTCGCTTTCGCCATTGCCACCACGCCCCGGGGGACGGGACGCCCGCAGGCCAACCACACGGAACGGTGGCCGCTGTTACCGGTTGCAACGAAAGCGTTTACTTTTCTCGACTTTGTTCGGCTAGCATTCACCAATGACCGCTTCCCGGCAACCCGGAAAAACGGCATTCTTTGGATCGAGCCGTTCCCTGTCGGTCACATCCCGTGAACACCATGACCCGTGATAGGCACTTTTCTGGCCGGGACTGGACGGCGCATCCGCCGGCGCTGAGTGCCGCCTACCGCAGCACCGCTGTCCGGGCGCCGTCCGGCCTGATCCAAGTGCCCCAAACCCTGACCGAGACCACCGGGCCGCGTTTTGCCCCGGATGCGATCGACCCCGGTGAGGCGGACCTGATCCGGTCCGGCGCCCGGAGCGGCCGGGCCGTGGGCGAGCCGATCCTGCTGCACGGTCTGATTCTGGATGAGGACGGCGCTCCGGTGCCCGGCTGCCTGATCGAGATCTGGCAGGCGAACGCCGCCGGCCGTTACCGCCACCAAAACGACACGTACACCGCACCGCTGGACCCGAATTTTATCGGCAGCGGGCGCTGTGTCAGCGGCGCGGATGGGGCGTATGCCTTCCACACCATCCGCCCCGGGGCCTATCCTTGGGTCAATCAGGCCAATTCCTGGCGGCCATCACACATACACGTGTCGGTCCTGGGTCCGGCGACGGTCACGCGCCTGGTCACCCAAGCCTATTTCGAGGGCGACCCGCTGATCGACCGGTGCCCGATCGTTGGCGCCGTACCCCGGGCGGCGATCGGGCGCATGATTGCCCGGTTCGATGCCAATGCGTGCCGTCCCTTCGAATGCCTGGCCTACTGCTTCGATGTGGTGCTGGCGGGGCCGGCGGCGGCGCCATGACCCGGCAAGGGGCCGTCCGCCCGTGGGGCCAGACCCCGTCCCAGACCGCCGGCCCCTTCGTCCTTCTGGGGCTGACGCCGACACCGGCGGCGGTGCCGGACCGGCAGGGCGGGCCGGCCATCACGGTGACCGGCCGGGTGTTCGCCGGGCCGGAAGGCGCCGATCCGGTGATCGACGCGATGCTGGAATTCTGGCATGCCGCCCCCGATGGCACCTATCCGGACGGGCTGGGCGCACGGTATGGGCCGGGCGGGTTTCATCGCGTGGCCTGTGACTTCACAACCGGCGGCTGGCGGTTGGAGACGGTGAAGCCCGGCGCGATCAGAAACGGCGCCGGCGGGGCCATGCCCCCCCACATGGCGGTGACGGTGCTGGCGCGCGGCGTGAACACGCCGCTGATCACCCGCCTGTACTTCGCCGAGGATGAGCCCCTGGGCGAGGCTTGGCGGGGCCGCGATCCGGTGCTGGAGACGATTGGCGACCGGGATCTGGCCGGGCGCCTGATCGCCCAACGGGTGGCACCCGACGCCCAGGGCCGGGCTTGCTACCAACTCGACATCGCCTTGCAGGGACCGCGCCAGACCCCGTTCCTGGATTTCGTGCCGGCGGCCGGCCCTCTAACCAGTCCTTAACAATATCAGTTCTAAACCTGGGTCGGTCGGGGCCACCCTGCCCGCGACCGATCAGCCCTGGGCGCGCGGCCGCCCCGGCGGCATGGCGCCAAGCGCCATGGGGGCCGGTCGGCGGGACCCTGCGCCGAAACCGAGCCGATCATGCCGAAAAGGATCCCCAGCGTGCCCGACACCCGGCTCACCGCCGATTCGCCAACGGCCGCCGCTCCGGCGCGGGACTTGGCGCGGGCGCCATCGGGCACCGAGCCTGCGGCCCGCACCCCGCTGGCGGGGCGCTTGCGGCTGGCGCTGTACGCCTCGGGCATGGTGCCGCTGGTGTTCCTGGCGCTGGTGATCGTGGGGTTGGTGGTGTCGTTCGAGGTCGACCGGCAGCGGGTGGCCTTAGGCAAGGAGGCTGCGAAGGCGGCGGCGGCCCTGGCCGGGGTCCACGCATCCGTGGTGGCCAGCCTGCAGGCGGTCGGCGGCTTGCAAGCCTACCAAGGCGGCAGCGATGCGGAACGGCGCACCATGCTGGACGCATTGGTTTTGACCCATGCCGGCATTGTCGAGATCATCGAGGTGGACGGCATCGGCCGCGCCATCACCCGGTCCCGCATCCGCGAAGCCGATGCCGGACCGTACTTCCCCGAGAACACCGGCCTGATGCGACGGCTACCTGCGGCACGGGCGCTGTCGGCGCCGCTGAGCAGCGAGATTTGGCGGGATGGGCGGACCGGCGGCGTCTGGTTCAGCCTGGCCGTCCCGCTGGGCGCCCCGCCTGCCGCCAACGCGGCCGACGCCCGCAGTCTGGTGGCGCGTGTCGATCCCACCCGCGCGCCGGGGGTCCAACCGGGATCGGCGGACGCCGACCGCGCGCCCGTGTTCATTAATGGCGCGGGCGAAATGATCCTGGACCCCAGCCGGCCGGCGGACCAGGCGCCCCGCATCCTGCGCCTGGACCCGCGGGCCTGGTTCCATAAGCCGCCCGACGGCGGTTGGATGTTGTCCGGGCAAAGCCCGGTGAATGTCGCCGGCCTGAACTTGACCGCGGTCGTGCAGCGCCCGGCGGCCGTCGTGGTCTCGGCCCTGGTGGCGCCGGCCTTGGTGTGGGTGGCGGCGCTGATGTTGGCGGTCACGCTGGCCTGGCTGTTCGGCCGCTGGGTCCAGGGTGCGGTCAGCCACCCCCTGCAAGCACTGGACGATGCCATGCGCCGGTCCGCCGCCGGGGATTTCCGGCAGCGGGTCGAGGTGCGCAGCACGGACGAAATTGGCCAAGTCAGTTCCCATTTCAACGGCTTGTGCGAGCAGATGACCGATACGGTCAGCGCCCTTGAGGAGGAGATCGCCCGGCACAAGCGCACTGCCAAGAACCTGGCCGACGCCAAGGAACAGGCGATCTTCGCCAACAGCGCCAAATCCATGTTCCTGGCCAATATGAGCCATGAACTGCGGACGCCCCTGAACGCCGCGATCGGATTTTCAGAGGCGTTGATGCTGGAGATCTTCGTCCCTCTGGGCCATTCCCGCTACAAGGAGTACGCGCGCGACATCCAAACCAGTTGCCTGCATCTGTTGGGGCTGATCAACGACATCTTGGATTTGTCGAAGATCGAGACCGGGGAAATGTCCCTGGAGGAGGAGGTGATCGGCATCGCCGCCCTGTTGAACGAGGCGGTGAAGATGACCGAGACCAAGGCGATCGCCAACGGTTTGTCCCTGCGGATCGAGATCGCCGAGCCAGCCATGGATGTGTTGGCCGACAGGCGCAAGCTGCGGCAGATCCTGCTCAACCTTCTGTCCAACGCCATCAAGTTCACTCCCGCCGAGGGGGGGGTGGTGATCGGCGCCGACCGCACCGGCGACGGGGAACTGCGGATCTTCGTCACCGACACCGGCATCGGCATTCCGGGCCATCAAATCCAAGCGGTCTGGCAGCCCTTCACCCAGATCGACAACGTCATGACCCGGCGCAGCGAAGGCACCGGCTTGGGCCTATCGATCGTGCGATCATTGGCCGAAATGCATGGCGGCCGGGTTTATTTGGACAGCGCGCCCAACAAGGGCACGACGATCAGCGTGATCCTGCCGAACAGCCGCATCCTGGGCCGAAGGTAACCGGACCCCCGTGACCGGGGCGTCAGGTCAGCTATCGGCGGTCAGGCAGGTGATCAGGTCACCCGCCAGTTGGTCCATCAGGGTGAAATAGGCGTCGGGGCCTGGAGCAATGCCGGCCCCCAGCGGATCCAGCACCCCGCCCCGGGCCGAGGTGCCCTCCACCAGAACATCGACCCGACGTGGGTCGAATTGCGGTTCGGCGAACACGCAGGCCGCGTCACCGGCCAACAGCCGCTCGCGCACCGCGGCGATCCGGCGGGCACCGGCCGGGATCTCCGGCTGGGGGATGATCGACGCGATGGCGGTCAGGCCGTAGCGGCGCTCGAAATACTGGTAGGCGTCGTGGAAGACCACGAAGCCGGTCTCGCCGACCGGCGCCAGACGCTCGGCCAGGGAAGCGTCCAGGGCGGTCAAGCGCTCGGTCAGCGCCTGGCCATTGGCCGCGTAGACCTGGGCATGGGCCGGGTCGATCTCCGCCAGGGCCTTGGCGATGCCATCGACCATGGCGATGGCGTTCTGGGGGTCGAGCCAGACATGGCTGTCGAACCCGGTCAGATCGGCGTCATGGGCGTGGTCGCCATGGTCATGGTCATGGTCGCCTTCGGCATGATCGCCATGGGCATGGTCGCCGTGGGCGTGGTCGCCATGGGCATGATCATGGCCGTGGTCATGGTCGCCGTGGGCGTGATCGCCATGGTCACGGTCGCCGTGCGCGTGGTCGCCATGATCACCATGGGCGTGATCGCCGTGGCCATGGTCGTGATCGCCATGGCTGTGGGAATCCCAGGCGTCGCCCTGGCGCACGGACAACAGTTCCACACCCGGCGCGGTCGCCAGGCGCACCACCTTGGCATCCTCGGCCAACACCGACAGCGGCCGGGTCAAGACGGTCTCCACGGTCTCACTCACCCAGAACACCGCGTCGGCGCGATCCAGCGCCTCCGCCTCGGACGGGCGCAGCGCATAGGTGTGGGGGGAGGCCTGGGGCGGCACCAGCAACACGGGCGCGCCCACGCCGGCCATTACGCCGGCGACCAGCGAATGCACCGGCGCGATCGAGGCGACCACCGCCGGCGCCTCATCGGCCCGGGCCATGGGGGCCGAGACCACCGCCAGCGCCACCGCCGCGGCACCCAGGGTTCGCCGATAGGACATGATCACTCTCCCGTAATCGCTGTTGCCATGGCCGTGATCCTATAACCGGTTTTTGCACTGCTGCAACACTGCACTTTGACCTTGCCCCGTTTGCCTGCGGGTGGTGGACTGATGGCCATGGACCACGGCACGCACCCTTTCCCGGACACCGGCCACGACCACGCCGGTTGCGTGGCCCGCGGCATGGCGGCGGCGGAACGGATTTGCGCGCGGTCCGGGCGGCGCTTGACCCCCGACCGGCGCCAGGTGCTGGAAATTCTGCTGGGCGCGCACGCCGCGTTGAGCGCCTATGACATTGTCGCGCGGATGGACTGGCAGGGGCGCAAGCCGGGCAGCTACGCCGTCTATCGGGCCCTGGATGTGCTGGAGCAGTTGGGGCTGATCCACCGGATTCGCAGTCGCAATGCGTTTTTCGCCTGCACGGCCCCGGACAGCGCCCATGGCGGGTTTTTTTTTATTTGCACCGGCTGCGACCGGATCGGCGAGGTCACGGCACCCGCCATTGAACACGCCTTGGCCGATGCCGCCCAAGGGTTGGGGTTCACGGTCGAACGGCCGATGGTCGAAATCGACGGCCTATGCCCGCACTGCGTGGGCACGGCGTGAAAGCCCCGCCCCGCGGCAACGCGGGCCGGGGTCCGGTGCTCAGGCTCAGCGCGCGGCGAGGGCCTGATCGACGATCGCCTTGAAGGCGTCGGGTTGGTTCACGGCCAGATCGGCCAGAACCTTGCGATCCACCTCAATGCCGGCCTTGTGCACGCCGTCCATGAACCGGCTGTAGGCGGTGCCGTGTTCGCGCACCGCCGCGTTGATCCGCTGAATCCACAGGGCCCGGAAGTCCCGCTTGCGGGTCCGCCGGTCCCGATAGGCGTATTGCAGCGCCTTCTCGACCGCCTGGCGGCCGGTACGGATGGTGTTCTTCCGCCGGCCGTAATAGCCCTTGGCCTGGCTCAGCAGCTTCTTTTTCTTCTGGTGCTGGGGCACACCGCTTTTCGCGCGCATGGTCTTAACTCCTGATCTCGGGGCGGAGGTTTCCGGTAGGGCAGCATGTTGCGGATCACTTTCCGCGCATCGGCGTCACACAGGATCTTGGTGCCCTGGTTGCGTTCCTTGGCCGATTTGTCCTTGGAGATCAGGCGGTGGCGCCGGTAGGCGGAGTTAAACCGAACCTTGCCGGACGCGGTCAGCCGAAAGCGCTTCTTGGCGCTCGACTTGGTCTTCATCTTGGGCATTTTCGAACCTCTCTTCGCGGTGCCGACCCAACCGGGCCGGCCGCCAGTGCCATCGGCCGGCCGGACCGGATCACCGGGCCGCCGGCTCGCCGCGGACAAGGCATGCCCGTCAAGCCAGGCCGCAAGCGAAGTCGGGGTGTATAATTCGGCGCCTTCGGAGATGCAAGGATAGAACGGGCTTGGCGCCCGCCGCTATTTGGGTGCCAGGACCATGATCATCTGGCGGCCTTCCATCTTGGGCATCTGCTCGACCTTGGCCTGGTCCTCGAACAGGGTTCGGACCCGCTGCAGCACGTTCATGCCCAGATCCTGGTGGGCCATCTCCCGGCCGCGGAAGCGCAAGGTGACCTTGACCTTGTCGCCATCGTTCAAGAACCGCTCGGCGCTGCGCATCTTGACCTCGTAATCGTGGTCATCAATGTTTGGACGCAGCTTGATTTCCTTGACCTCGATAACTTTCTGCTTTTTCTTCTGCTCGTTCTTTTTCTTTTGTTGCTCATATTTGTATTTGCCGTAATCGAGCACCTTGCAGACCGGCGGGTCGGCGTTGGGGGAGATCTCGACCAAATCCAGGCCAGCCTCCTCGGCGGCGGTCAGGGCGTCCCGGATGGAGACAATGCCGATCATCTCCCCGTCGGGGCCGACCAAGCGCACGCGCGGCAAATCGATTTCCCGGTTGATCCGGGGCCCCTCGCGCGACGGGGCGGATTGCGGACCTCTGACTATATTACTTCTCCGTGGGTGATGGCATATGGGGTGCCGGGCCGTCCCGACAGCCTCCGATTATAGCGCGTTTCCGGCGGTTCCAAAGGGCCTAGAGCAGGCCGTGCCGACTCTGGCTCCTCGCCTGGCCCGGAACCCGCGCCAATCCCGCCCTAACGCCTTGAAACAGCGCGGATTCACGCCGAAATCTGGGGCCTGGCCGGGCCAAGTCGGTTCAGTTCACCGGCCACCGAACCTCTTGGGCCAGGGTGTCCAGGGCCGCGTCCAGGGCCAGCACGTCCTGGTCCTTGCCGCCCAGCCGCCTCAGCGCCACCGTGCGCTCCTCGGCCTCCCGCCGGCCGATCACCAGGATAAACGGCACCTTGGTCTGGCTGTGCTCCCGGATCTTGTAATTGATCTTCTCATTGCGCAGGTCGGTGATCGCCCGGATGCCGCGCGCCGCCAACAGCCCGCGCACCTCCTCGCAATAGGCGTCGGCGTCGGAGACGATGGCGGCCACCGCCACCTGCACCGGCGCCAGCCAGGGCGGCAGCCGGCCGGCATAGTTCTCGATCATGATGCCCAGAAAGCGCTCGAACGTGCCCAGGATCGCCCGGTGCAGCATTACCGGCCGCTGGCGTTGGGACTGCTCATCGACATAGCTGGCGTCCAGGCGTTCGGGCAGCACGAAATCCAGCTGCAGCGTGCCGCACTGCCAGGTGCGGCCAATGGCGTCGGCCAGGTGGAACTCCAGCTTCGGGCCATAGAAGGCCCCCTCGCCCGGCAAGGTCTCATAGGCCAGGCCCGCGGCCTCCACCGCCGCCGCCAGGCCCTGCTCCGCCCGGTCCCAGACGGCGTCGGTGCCAGCGCGCAGGTCCGGCCGGGTGGCCAGCTTCACGGTGAAGTCGGGGAAACCCAGGTCGTGATAGACCGTGCGCAGCAGATCACAGAACGCCACGCTTTCCTCGGTCACCTGGTCTTCGCGGCAGAAGATGTGGGCATCGTCCTGGACAAACTGGCGCACCCGCATCAGCCCGTGCAGAGCGCCATGGGCCTCGTTCCGGTGACAGCAGCCGAACTCGGCCATGCGCAAGGGCAGGTCGCGGTAGCTTTTCAGGCCTTGGTTGAAGATCTGCACATGGCAAGGGCAGTTCATGGGCTTGAGCGCCAGAATCCGCTCGTCCCGCTCGGCCCCGGGCATCGGGGGTGGTGCCGGCCCCTCGGCCTCGTGATGGTCCTTCTCATCGACCACGAACATGTTGGCGCGGAACTTCTCCCAATGGCCGGATTGTTCCCACAGCTTGCGGTCGACCAACTGCGGGGTCTTGACCTCCACATAGCCGGCCTCCTCCAGCCGGGCGCGCATGTACCGCTCCAGCTCCCGGTACAGGGTCCAGCCCTTGGGATGCCAGAACACGCTGCCCATCGCCTCTTCCTGGAGGTGGAACAAGCCCATCTCCTTGCCGATGCGGCGGTGGTCGCGCCGCTCGGCCTCCTCCAGCATGGTCAGATGGGCGTCCAGTTCCTTCTTGTCCCGCCAGGCG
>CAYNRD010000038.1:0-10835 GCA_964399515.1 uncultured Mycobacteriaceae bacterium
CGGCCGCCCGGACGAGATCTGGTATCTTTCGGGCGCAATGCTGTCGATGACCTCAAAAAATCAGGGGGTGGCGGCGGCGGAAAAGTTAAGGCAGGGTGAACACATGGGCCGATCGCACCGGTGATTGGTTCCAAAAACAACCATAAGAAACCGCGCTGTCACGGAAACGCCGTCAAACAGTCACCCGGTTCCGCCATAACCCGCGGGACGGGCTTGGGGGGCGTGCATGTTTTCGTTGGAAGGCAAGCGGGCGCTGGTGGTGGGCATCGCCAACGCGGACTCGATCGCCTATGGCTGCGCCAAGGCGTTCCGGGACCAGGGTGCCCGGCTGGCCGTCACCTACCTGAACGAGCGGGCGGAAAAGCATGTCCGGCCGCTGGCCGAGGAGCTTGGCGCCGAAATCATCCTTCCGTTGGACGTGCAACAGGACGGCCAGTTCTCCGCCGTGTTCGACACCATTCGCCAGCGGTGGGGCGGCAGCGACATCTGCCTGCATTCCATCGCCTTTTGCCCGCGGGAGGATCTGCACGCCCGGGTGGTGGATTGTTCCCGCCAGGGCTTCGTCCAGGCCTTTGATATCTCCGTCTATTCCTTCGTACGCATGGTGCGTCAGGCCGAGCACCTGATGCCCAAGGGCGGCACCTGCATGACCGTGTCCTTCTACGGCTCGGAAAAGGTGGTCGACCACTACAACATCATGGGGCCGGCCAAGGCGGCGTTGGAATCGGTCACCCGCTACATGGCGGCCGAGTTGGGGGAGAAGAACATCTCCGTCCACGCCCTGTCGCCCGGCCCGCTGAAGACCCGGGCCGCCAGCGGCATCGCCGAATTCGATGAGCTGTTGGACCGGGCCGCCAAGCGCGCGCCGACCCATGCCTTGGCGACCATTGAGGATGTCGGCGCCATGGCGGCGTTCCTGGCCAGCCCGGAGGCCGCCAACCTGACCGGCGGCGTCCACTACATCGACGGCGGCTACAACATTCGCGGCTGAGTCGCGCCGTGGCGCCAGGCCCGACCCAAGCAAAGGGGGCACAGATGGATCCCAGCGCACATCTTCGCCAGACGGCCGAACGGGCCGCCCGGCAGTTGGACCAGACCCTGGCCGGCGGCAATGCCCAGCAGCGCCTGCTGACCGAACTGGGCCTGAAGCATGCCGAAGCCCTGCGCGGCAGCGCCTTCGGCCACGCGGCCGAGGCGGCCAAGGACCTGCCGGCGCTTGCCGCCGGGCTGGCCGGGCCCACGGCCGCCACCGCCTTGGCCGGCTATCTGCGGGACAGCGCCGAACGCTGGGTCTTGTTCCTGGATGTGCTGCGCCAGCGCGGCAACAGCTATATCGAGCGGGAAAAGGACGGCTTCAAACCGGTCCTGATCTTCGATTACACGCTGGTTGTGGACGGCAAGACCCTGGACCGGCCGGTGAACTATTCCCTTGTGCGGATCACCCCGCCGGACGGCTGCCCGCCCCAACGGGAAGACGGCCGGCCGTTCCTGATCATCGACCCCCGCGCCGGCCATGGCAGCGGCATCGGCGGCTACAAGTCAGATTCGGAGGTCGGCGTGGCCCTGATGGACGGCCACCCGGTCTATTTCGTCATCTTCGAGCCCGACCCCCAGCCGGAGCAGACCCTGGCCGATGTCTGCGCCGCCGAAGCGGTGTTCCTGGAAGAGGTGGTCAAACGCCACCCGGGCGCCGCCAAGCCGCTGGTGCTGGGCAACTGCCAGGGCGGCTGGGCGTCCATGCTGCTGGCCGCGACCCATCCGGACCTGCCCGGGCCGGTGGTGATCGCGGGCGCACCCTTGTCCTATTGGGCGGGCACGCCGGGCCGTAACCCGTTGCGCTATTTCGGCGGGCTGATGGGCGGCGCCTTGCCGGCCCTGCTGATGGCCGATTTGACCGATGGCAAGTTCGACGGGGCCCATCTGGTGCTGAATTTCGAAAGCCTGAACCCGGCCAACACCTGGTTCCGGAAGTATTATGACCTGTTCGCCCAGGTCGATACGGAAGCGGACCGGTACCTGGAATTCGAACGCTGGTGGTCCGGCTTTTACTTCATGAACACGGCCGAGATCCGCTGGATCATCGAAAACCTGTTCATCGGCAACAAGCTGACCCGGGGCCAGGCGGTGCTGGACGACGGCACGCCCGTGGACCTGCGGCGGATCAAGTCGCCGATCGTGGTGTTCGCCTCCCACGGCGACAACATCACCCCGCCCGAGCAGGCCCTGTTCTGGATCGCCGACCTGTACAAGACCACGCGGGAGATCACCGCCCGCGGCCAGGTGATCATCTACACCCTGCATGAGACGATCGGCCATCTGGGCATCTTCGTCTCGTCCAGCGTGGCGCGGAAGCAGCACAAACAGATCACCTCGACGGTCAAGACCATCGAGGCGCTGGCGCCTGGCCTGTACGAGATGATCATCACCGAGGGTGCCGACCGCCCCCATGTCTCCTTCGAGCCGCGCCAGATCGAGGATGTGGTGGCCCTGGGCGGCGATCGGGGCGTGGAGCGGGAATTCGCGCCGGTCGCCCGGCTCAGCGAATGGATGACCGAGAGCTATGAGCTGACCATGCGGCCCTTCGTCCGGGCCATGGCGACCCCGGCGATGCGGGAGGCGATGGTGCACCTGCACCCGTTGCGTCAGCGCCGCTACTTCTTCTCGGACCAGAACCCGGTCTTCGCGTTCTGGGGCGGTGTCGCCGATCAGATCCGCCAAAGCCGCGCCCCGGCGGCCGAGGACAATCCGTTCCGGGCCTGGGAAACCGCCCAGGCCAAGCTGATCGAGCACGGCTTCAACGCGTTCCGGGACTGGCGGGACGCCAGCCTGGAGATGGCCTTCCACGGCCTGTGGGGCCAGCCTTGGGTCAAGGAGCTGGGCAAGCCGGACCGCCAGGCGCCGGTAACGGCCGCCGATTTCCGCCAGTTTCCGGAGGTGCGCCGGGCGATCGATCAGGCGCGGGAGGGCGGCTATGCCGAGGCGGTGATCCGGATGCTGATCCTGATGGCCCATGCCCGCGGCTCGGTCCGCCGGTCCCGGCTGGAGCGCAGCAACGCCATCCTGCAGTCCCGCCCGCCCTTCGCCGAGATGTCGGCGGCCGAGCGCGGCCGGTTGATCCACCAGCAGACCCTGATTGTGGAATTCGCGCCCGAGGAGGCCAGCCTGACCCTTGCCCGTCTGCTGCCCGAGGCGGACGGCCGGCAGCGGGCCTTGGACCTGGTGTTCGAGGTGGCGGGCCCGCTGGAAGAGATGACCCCCCCGACCATCGCCATGTTCGAGCAACTGCAGTTCCTGCTCGGCGCCCAGGCCACCGGTTGGCAAGAGCCCGAATACGAGATCAAGCCCCACCAGCCGGGCATCGAGGCGCCGGCGACGGCCGACGACACCGACCCAGAACGCGCCCCCCAGGGCCCAAACGCCAACACGGAGGCCGCCGAATAATGCCGCACGGACCCAGCACTTCCGTCAACATTCGCGAGAACAAGACCTATGACGAAATCCAGATCGGCGACACGGCCTCGATCACCCGGGTCTGCACCGCCAATGACCTGTACGTGTTCGCCCATGCGTCGGGCAATCTGAACCCGCTGCACCTGCCCGACAACCCGAACGAGGATGTCGAGACCATCGCCCCGTCGATGTGGGTGGGGGCCTTGGTGTCCTCGGTGCTGGGCAACGTACTGCCGGGGCCGGGCACGCTGTACAAGACCCAAAGCTTCTCCTTCCTGAGCCGGGTGCATGTGGGCGACACCCTGTCGGTCTCGGTGACCGTGAGCGCCAAGGACCCCGGCAACCTGGTCACGCTTGCGACCAAGGTCACCGGCCGGGGCGGCGATCCAGTGGCCGAGGGCGAGGCGCGGGTCTTGGCCCCCACCACCAAGATCCGGGTCGAGACCGACGCCATGCCGGACCTGGAAATCCGCCGGAACCGGCATTTCGACGCGCTGTTGGACCGGTGCCATGGCCTGGCGCCGTTGCGGGTCGCCGTGGTGGCGCCGGAGGACGCGGCCTCCCTGGAGGGGGCGTTGGACGCGGCCCGCCAGGGCCTGATCACGCCGGTCCTGATCGGTGACGAGGCCAAGATCATGGCCGTCGCCAAGACCGCCAAGCTGGACCTGGCCGACACCAGGATCGAGCCCGCCGCCGATGACGCCCAGGCCGCCGATGCCGCCGCCGCCCTGTGCGACCAGGGCCAGGCGGACGCGGTGATGAAGGGGTCCGTGCATACGGATACGGTGCTGCACGCGGTGCTGAGCAAGACCCACCGCCTGCGCACCGGGCGCCGGCTGTCCCACGTGTTCGTGTTCGACGTGCCGGGCCTGGATCAGCCGCTGATGATCAGCGACGCCGCGATCAACATCGCCCCCAGCCTGGAAGACAAGGTGGCGATCACCCAGAACGCCATCGACATGGCCCTGGCCATCGGCATCGAGCAGCCCCGGGTCGGCGTTCTGTCGGCGGTGGAGACGGTCAACCCCCAGATCCCGTCCACTTTGGACGCGGCGATCCTGGCCAAGATGGCCGACCGGGGCCAGATCACCGGCGGGCTGGTCGATGGCCCGCTCGCCATGGACAACGCGGTGGACATGGACGCCGCCAAGACCAAGGGCATCACCTCGCTGGTGGCCGGGCGCGCCAACATCCTGGTGGTGCCGAATCTGGAGGCCGGCAACATGCTGGCCAAGGAGCTGGTGTTCATCGCCCATGCCCATGGTGCTGGGCTGGTGCTGGGGGCCAAGGTGCCGATCATCCTGACCAGTCGCGCCGATGACGCCTATGCCCGGTTGGTGTCCTGCGCGCTGGCCGTGCTGGCCCATGCCCGGACGGCCGGCTGATGGACGCGGGCGGGGCCAGCGATGACGGCGCGATCCTGACCCTGAACGCCGGCTCGTCCTCAATCAAGTTCGCCCTGTTCCAGGGCGCCGATCTGGCCGAACGGGCGCGGGGGCAGGTCGATGGGCTGGGCTCCACCCCGCGCTTCAAGGCCGCGGGGCCGGACGGCGCCGATCTGGCCGCGGGCCTGCCCGACATGCCGGCGGGTGCCGACCATGATGCCGGGCTGGCCCAGATCCTGGCTTTGCTGCGGGCGCGCTTCGGCGGGGTTCCGGTCACCGCGGTCGGCCACCGGGTGGTCCATGGCGGCCCCGATTTCGGCCAGCCGATGCGCCTGGACGGGCCGACGCTGACCGCGCTTCAGGCGCTGGTGCCCCTGGCGCCGCTGCACCAGCCGCACAACCTGGCCGGTATCCTCGCCGCCCAAGCCCGCTTCCCCGAAGCACCACAGATCGCCTGCTTCGACACCGCCTTCCACCGCCGCCACCCCTGGGTGAACGACACCTTCGCCCTGCCCAAGGACCTGTACGACCAGGGCATCCGCCGCTACGGCTGCCACGGCTTGTCCTACGAATACATCACCGAGGAGATGACCCGGCGCGCGCCCCACCACGCGGCGGGGCGGATGGTGGTCTGCCATCTGGGCAACGGCGCCAGCCTGTGCGCGATCCGCCATGGCGACAGCGTGGGCTCGACCATGGGCTTCACGGCCTTGGACGGGCTGCCCATGGGCACCCGCTCGGGCCAGTTGGACCCGGGCGTGGTGCTGTACCTGCTGGACGAAAAGGGCCTGACCCCGAAACAGATCACCACCCTCCTGTACAAGGAAAGCGGGCTGAAGGGCCTGAGCGGCATTTCCAACGACATGCGGGAGTTGGAAGCGTCGAACGACCCCGCCGCCCGCCGCGCCATTGATTACTTCGTCACCCGGGTCAAGCGGGAGATCGGCGCCATGGCGGCCCTGATCGGCGGGCTGGACGCCCTGGTGTTCACCGCCGGCATCGGCGAGCATTCGGTGACCGTGCGCGCCGAGGTGGCCGGCGCCTTCGAATGGCTGGGCCTGGACCTGGATCTGGCCCGGAACCGTGCGGGGGCGGAGGTGATTTCCAGCGACATCTCCCGGGTTAAGGTGTTCGTGCTGCCCACCGACGAGTAACGCATGATCGCCCGCCACACCGCCCGCCTGCTGGAGACCGCCACCGCTTGACGGCGCGGGCTTGGCCCCGGGCTCCCGCGCGCCCCCCAGGATCAAAGAATGCAAAGATCGCCGTGGGTGATCAGGCTTCGCAGCGCCAGGGTGCCCACCAGGGAATTGCCGGCCGCGTTCAGCCCGGGCGACCAGACCGCGACCGAGGCCCGCCCCGGAACCACCGCCAGAATGCCGCCGCCCACCCCGCTCTTACCAGGCAGGCCGACGGTGACCGCGAAATCCCCCGCGGCATCGTAATGCCCGCAGGTCATCATCAGCGCGTTGATCCGGCGGGCGAACAGCGGTTTGGTCACCGCCTCCCCGGTGAGGGGGTCGGTGCCGCGCCCGGCCAGGAACAGCCCCGCCCGGGCCAGGCTTGCGCAGGTCATGCGCAAGGCGCATTGATGGACATAGACATCCAGGACGGTGTCGATGCCGTTCTCGATGGCGCCAAAGGATTTCATCAGCGCCAACAGGCCGATATTGCGGTGGGCGGTCTCGCGCTCGCTTTCCGCCACCGTCCTGTCGAAGACGGTGTCGCGATCCCGGGACAGGCGCCGGGCCAGATCCAGGATCATCCCCTTGGCGGCCCTCGCGCCGAAGGCGGAGACCAGCACGTCACACACCACCAGGGCGCCCGCGTTGATGAACGGGTTGCGCGGGATGCCGCGCTCGTATTCCAACTGGACCACGGAATTGAACGGCGTGCCCGCCGGCTCCCGGCCCACGCGGCGCCACAGACTGTCGCCCACGGCGTTCAACCCCAGGGTCAGGGCCAACACCTTGGACACGCTCTGGATCGAAAACGGCGCGGCGGCATCGCCCACGGCATGGACCCCACCGTCGAAATCGACGACGGCAATGCCAAAGCACCGCGCATCGATGCCCGCCAGGGCCGGGATGTAGTCGGCGACGCGCCCCTGGCCGCGATGGGGGGCGATGTCGGCGGCAACGCGGTCCAATAAATCGTCCCAAGGGGTCATGGGCGCATGCCTTCGCGGTATCGGAGAGCCGGGGGTCATGACGGCCTGCCGGGCCGTCCGCCTATGCGCGACCGCCCCGGCTTGACGGCGCGCGGGGCCTAGCGCATCTCAGGCTGATGAGTGCGATCCTGGACGTCAACCGACGAGACTTCGTTCCCGTGACCACTGTGCGGGACGTGGATGCCGTATGCCGGCTTTATCCGTTGGAACCCGGCAGCCCGGCCCTGGTCGATCTGACCTTGGCACGGGGCGACGATGCGCTGCACCGCCTGTCGCGACGCTTGCTCCCGATCCTGATGCGGGAGCACCAGCGCGCCAAGCTGGTGTTCGGAAGCCAGATCGGCACCGGCAAGTCAACCCTGCTGCGCCGGGCCCTGGCGGACCTGGAACAGGCCGGCGACGTCACCACCGTCCGCCTGGACATCGACAAGAAGACCCGGGACACGGTCGACTACACGCTGTTGATGTTGTGGATGGCGTCCCAGACCGCGAAATGGTTCGCCGATCACGACATGCCGCTGGATGGGGGCGTGGTCGCCGACGTTGCCAGTTGGTTCGCCGACCGGACCCTGGAGCGGGAAACCCGGGAGCGGGTCGAGGCCTCGATCAAGACCCAGGCCAAGGCCGGCATCGGCTGGTTTGGCCTGTCGTTCCTGGGCCAGGTGTCGACGGGGGCCATCGCCTCCCAACAGAATGCCGAACTGCTCCAGATCAAGGCCAACCTGCTGCGCGACCCCGACGCCCTGGTCGGCCAGATGAACCTGCTGTTCCGCCACGCGCGCCAGGTGCTCAAACGCCACGGCAAGCCCGACCGGCTGCTGCTGGCGGTCGACAATCTGGAAAAGGTGCCCCAGGACAATACCCCGCCGATCTTCGAGGCCGGCCAGGACCCGATCATGGCCCTGGATGTGGACCTGCTGTTGACCGGCCCGCCGGCGATCGGCCCCAGCCTGAAATCCATGAGGAACTGGCCCGGCGGCTATGTCCAGATGCCCGCGCCAAGGGTGCGGGGGGAGGATGGCGCGCCGTTCCAGGCCGGCTTGGACGCTCTGTTCACCGTGGTCACCAAGCGGGCGGACAGCTCCGTGTTCGCGTCGGACGCCGTGATCCAAACCGCGATCGAACAGTCGGACGGGGATTTGCGCCTGTTGATGCGCCTGATCGCCTAAGCGGCGATCAACGCCCTGGTCGAGGAGGCCGAACACATAAGGGCCGAGGATCTGGAGCGCGCCTTGAAGGAGGAAGGGCACGGCCTCTACCGTGCGCTCGCCAATGAAAGCCACCGGGCCTATCCGATGCTGGCGGCGATCGACCGCACCGGCAAACGTCCCCCGACCCCCGATGAGGCGGGCCGGGAGCTGTTCGCCCATTTGTTGGAGGCCAAACTGATCGCCGAGCACGAGAACGGCGAGGTTTGGTACACGGTCACCCCGCTGGCCCGTCGGATCGACATGTTCCGCAAGGCCAGGGACGCGGCGCCCCCCGCCACCCCGAGCGATGGCGGCTGAGCCGGGCGACGCCGGGCCGACCGCCGCGCCGACCGCCTGGCCGGACGACGGCGCCGCCCTGCGCCGGCTGGCGATCATCCTGTCGGTCAGCCACGGCTTCACCTTCACTCTTGCCCGGGTCGACCGGCCCCAGACCACGGATCTGGCGCTCACCGATCTGGCGCCCCTGGCGTTGGACCAGGGCATCCGCTTGATCGGTTGCGATCTGGACAGCCCCGGCCCGGGCCCACCGATCGTGCTGGAGCGCGCGGCCGACGCCTATGAGGCCGCGATGGCCGGCGACTGGCCCGAAGGCGTCAAACCCGCTGTGATGGTCACCGGCCTGGCCCGCTGGTTCTCCTACCGGGAGGGCGGCACCAGCGTGGAGAGCACCGGCATCCTGGGCCAAATGAACGTCCAGCGGGACGCCTGGCCCGACGCGGTGCCCTGTCCGGTGGTGCTGTGGCTGCCCGAGGCGGCGGTGCCCACCCTCACCCGCAAGGCCCCCGATTTCGCCGACTGGATCCTGCACAAGCTGACCTTCACGGGGCCGGAACCGGACCGGATCGACGCCTTGCAAGACCGGCTGGCGATCCTGGAGCACGACCAGATCAAGCGCTTGCCCGCCCAGGCCCTGCGCGACCGGATCACCGTGCTGGAAGACCTGATCACGGAACTGGAGGCGGGGATGCCCACGGACCGCCCACCCTCCCAACTGGCGCTGCGCGGTCTGATCGACACACGCTTCGACCTGGCCCAGGCCCGGCATGACCTGGGCGACTGGGATGGGGCCCTGGCGGTGTGGCAACAGCAGGTGCTGCCCGGCTGCCGGGCGTTGGCCGATGACCGCCAAGCGGCGGTCACACACGGCCGGATTGCCGATATCTTTGAGGATCGTGGCAAGGTCGCGGAGGCTTTGCGCATCCTGCGAGACGAAGCACTGCCCATCTTCGAACGCCTGGGCGACGCCCGAGAAATCGCCGTCACCCGCTTGAAGATCGCCCGAACGCTGGAGGCGCGCGGTGACCTGGCCGAAGCCCGGCGGCTGATCGCCGAACAAGTGCTGCCGGTGTTCCAAGACATGGGCTTGACCCGGGACGTAGGGATCGCCGAAGCGGATCTGGCGCGGATCGACGCCGCGCTGGCGGCGCGGTGACGGTGGACCGATCGGCGGCCGCGCGACCTGATTGATCCAGAACAATTTGCGAACATACTGGTGTTTCACGACCGGAAATCGTGGTTTGCTGTTGGCTGTCCATGGGGATGGGGGGAGCACGGCGATGGCTGGCATTCGGGTGGCGATCGCGGCGGTGGCGGTGATCACCGGCGTCGGCGTCGGTTCGGCGCAGACCGTGTTGAATGGGTGGGGCGATCAGACCACCGGCGTCGTGGACGGCCAGCCGTTCAGCGGCAGCACCGACCGGTTTGGCACCACCACGGGCCAGTGGGGCGACAAACCGGTCCAACTGCACAGTGACAAATCCGGCACCACCACCGGAACCATTGGCGGCCAACCGGTGATCTGCCAAACGGACAAATTCGGCACCACCATCTGTTTTTAAAGCCGCCGCCCTCACCCCTCCTTCAGGACCACTTGGAAGCCTTCGAATTGGGGGCCGCCCAGATACATGTGCATGTTCTGGCCGGCGTTCTTGTGGGCGTCCCGGAAGGCCTGGGAGCGGGTCCAGTCGATGAACTGCTCCTGGCTTTCCCACACGGTGTGGGAGGAGTAGAGGGTGTGGTCGTCATGTTCGGGGCCCTTCAGCAGGTGGAATTCCCGAAAGCCGTCCATGCCCTTCAAATGGCTGTCCCGGCCGGCCCAGACGGCCTCGAATTCCTGCTCGTGGCCCTTTTTGACCTTGAACCGGTTCATGGCGATGAACATGGCGACGCTCCCCGATGGCCGTGCGAACAATTCTCACGGTCCGGACTGTCGCGCCCCGGGGCGGGAGCGTCAATGGCGATCATGCCGGGTCGGCGGCCGCCGCCATCGGCACCCAGGCGGTGCGGTGCCGGGCCGACCGGTTCGGCACCCCGGTCCGCGTAGGGTGGTCAGCCCTTGACCACGAGGTTGGCGCCATGGGTGGCCGCGGCACCTGCGCGCCGGGCGGCGGCGACGAAGGTGACCTCGGCCAGTTCCGCGTCGGTCGCGCCGGCCTTCTTGGCGGCCTCGGTGTGGATGGTCAGGCAGTACTGGCACTGGGTGGTCAGCGCCACCGCCACGGCGATCAGCTCCTTGGTCTTCTTATCGACCGCACCCGGCGCCATCACGGCGGCGTCGAACGCCCCGAACGCCTTCATGGCCTCAGGATAGTCGCTGTTAAAATGATGGATATTGCCGAG
>CAYNRD010000039.1:0-10531 GCA_964399515.1 uncultured Mycobacteriaceae bacterium
AGCTGTTCGACGCCGTGCGCAACGGCGTGCTCGACGGCATGAACGTGTTCACCGTCTATTGGGCCGGCCGGCTGTCGGCGGGTGTGTTCCTGTCCAGCTACCCCATGGGCCTGAACCACCCCCACCACTGGGACCTGATGTTCAACGCCTATGGCGGTGCCGACATCGCCCGGGAGCTGTACCGCAAGAACGGCCTGGAATATCTGGGGCATGTCCACCACGACATGAACCTGATCCACTCCAAGCGGCCGATCACCTCCCTGGCCGATTTCGACGGGCTGCTGCTGCGCGTGCCGGGCGGGATCGTGGCCGACTGCTTCGCCGATATCGGCGCCCGCACCACGCTGCTGCCGGGCTCCGAAGTGTTCCCAGCCCTTGAGCGTGGCACCATCGATGCCGCGGACTTCGTCGGCCCCGCGGTCAATTTCGACCTGGGCTTCCACCAGGTGACCAATTTCGTGGTCATGGGCCCGACCTCGACCCCGTGCCTGCACCAGCCGGTCGACCTGATGGACGTGTCCCTGTCTACCCGCGCCTTCCAGACCCTGTCGGACAAGATGAAGGCCCTGCTGCCGGAGTTGGTCGCGTCCTACAGCCGGACCCACTATGCCGGCATCCAGGCCGCCAACCGGGAAGCCTGGGGCAAGTTGGCCGAGGCCGGCACCACCGTCTCCCGCCTGAGCGAGGACGACGTGGCGCAGTTCCGCAAGGTCGCGATCAAGCGCTGGTTCGAATGGGCCAACAAGGACACCGACGCGGCCCGGCTGTTCCAAGTGCACCTGAACGTCATGCAGGATCCGTCGGTCGGCCTGATCACTCCGGAAGACATTCAGGATTTCAGCCTGAACTTGTAACCCGAACCTTGGGCCGCCCGGCGCGGCCTTGTGCTATCACGGGTGCGGGGCCGTCCTCACGGGTGGCCCCGTTCCCGATTTTCCAGCGGGCGCTCCCTTCCCGCGCTCTCCCGAGACGTCGACGATCATGTTTGGCATCGAACTGAATTTCGTCCTGCCCCATTGGCTGTACTGGGGCGGGCTTCTGGTGTTCCCGCTGGTGTGCATGGCCCTGGCCCGGGCCTATCCGGGGGAAGCCACGGCCCAGCCCACCTCGGAGGCGATCGAGCAGATCGGCGCCGTCCGCGCCAAGATCGAGCCGCCGGGCAACGGCTTCACCCGGTTCGCCGACCGCATCTCGGAATTCTCGGGCCAGTTCGTCGCCTATTGGGCCCTGATCGCCGTATTCGTGTATTTTTATGAGGTGGTCGCCCGCTACCTGTTCAATTCTCCGACCAATTGGGCCCATGAAAGCATGTTCCTGATGTGCTGCATGCAGTATGTGCTGGCCGGCGCGTACGCGTACAAACACGATTCCCATGTGCGTGTGTACTTGTTCTACGCCAAGGCGGGCGAGCGCGGCAAACGCGCCATCGACATTGTCACCTTCATCTTCTTCCTGGCCTTCGTGCTGGGCTATATGTGGACCGGCTGGACGTTCTTTTCCCAGTCCATGTCCTCCGAACGTTGGTTCTGGGCCGATGGCTATTCGGACGAAGTCTCGTTCACCGAATGGGCGGTGGCGTACTGGCCGGCCAAGTTCGCCCTGTTCCTGTCCGGCGTGCTGCTGCTGATCCAGGGCATCTCCCGGTTCATCAAGGACGTACAGGTCTTCCAGATCCTGGCAGACGAGGACGGCTTGCCAACCGGCACGCCCACCTGGCAGCCGACCAGCGCGCTGGGCTGGGTGGTGGCGGTGCTGACCACGGTGCTGGGCTTCCTGCTGTTCTGGGAGGTGATCAATGTCTGGCTCCGGGACCCGTGGGAGCCGGCGATCGTCTTCTCCATCCAGTCGATCATGTCGGGCATGGACATCACGTCGATCTCGATCGTGATGTTCACGGCGCTGATGGTGCTGCTGTTCTTCGGCCTGCCGCTGGCCTTCGTCACCGGCTCGCTGGGCATGGTGTTCATCTACCTGATCGGGGATGAGAACATGCTGAACATCGCACCGACGCGGATCTTCCCGCTGATGACCAATTTTCAGCTGTCCGCGATCCCGCTGTTCATCTTCATGGCCTCCATGCTGGAGCGGGCCGGCCTGATCGATGACATGTTCGACGTCCTGTACAAGTGGATGGGCGGGCTGGCCGGCGGGCTGGCCATCGCCACGGTGCTGGCCTCCACCATCCTGGCCGCCATGGTCGGCGTCATCGGCGCCGCAGTGGTCACCATGGGCATCATTGCCCTGCCGGCCATGCTGGCCCGCCGCTACGACCCGCAGATCGCGTTGGGCTCGATCATGGCCGGCGGCACGCTGGGCATCCTGATCCCGCCCTCGATCCTGGCGATCATCTATGCCGTCGTGGCCCAGGAAAGCGTGGGCGAGCTGTATATCGGCGCCGTCCTACCGGGCCTGCTGCTGTCCAGCCTGTACATGCTGTATGTGGGCTTGCGCTCGGGCTTCAACCCCAGGCTGGGCCCGCCCTTGCCGATGGACGAACGGGTGGAACTGGGGGAGAAGCTGCGCCTGCTGACCGGCATGGCGGCCCCGGTGCTGCTGATCGTCCTGGTCCTGGGGGTGATCTTCTCCGGTGCGGCCACCCCGGTGGAGGCGGCCGCCATCGGCAGCTTCGGCGCCATCGTGGTCGCGGCCCTGCACGGCCGGCTGACCATCCGCGCGATCAAGGAGGCATCGATCAGCACCATGAAGGCCTCCGCCATGGTGCTGTGGATCATCTTCGGCGCCACCATCTTCGTGGGCTTCTACATCCTGCAGGGCGGGCAAACCTTCGTGTCCGAGTTGATCCTGGGCACCGGCTTGGGCCCCTACGGCATCCTGATCCTGATGATGATCGTGTTGGTGTTCCTGGGCATGTTCCTGGACTGGGTCGGCATCCTGCTGCTGGCGGTGCCGATCTTCATCCCGATCGTGGCGGCGCTCAGCTTCGACGGCGTGTTCGGCCTGCCCGGCGTGGCACCGGACGACGTGGCGTTGTGGTTCGGCGTGCTCTACCTGGTCAACATGCAGATGAGCTTTTTGTCGCCACCCTTCGGCTACGCGCTGTTCTACATGCGCGGCGTGGCGCCCAAGGAGATTTCCACCGGCACCATCTTCCGCTCGGCCCTGCCGTTCCTGGCCCTGCAAACCATCGGCCTGACCGTGTGCATCGTCTTCCCCGAAATCGTCCTGTACTTGCCCAGGCTGGTGTATGGGTGACCGTATCCTGACAATGTTTGGCTTGGCGGCCCCGGTTTGGTGAGCGACCCTCCCCCCCAAGGAGGATCGCATCATGTCAGACACCCCCGTATCGACGCCGCCAAACCCGGCCTCCGGCCAGGGCTTCGCACCCACCATCCGCTCCCGGCTGAAGCGATACCATGGGCGCGGTGATTACAGCCGGGACGGGGTTTATCGGGTGCTTGACCAAACCTTGATGGCCCATATCGGCTATGTCATCGACGGCCAACCCTATGTGACCCCCACCTGCCATTGGCGGGATGGGGACCGGCTGTACTGGCACGGCAGTACCGCCAGCCGCATGCTGCGCCATCTGAAGACGGGGGTGCCGGTCTGCGTGAACGTGGCCACCCTGGACGGGCTGGTGATGGCCAGATCCGGGGTTCATCATTCGATCAACTACCGCTCGGCGACCTGTTTCGGCACCGCGTATCAGATCACCGACCGGGAGGAGATCATGCGCCAGCTGAAACTGTTCACCGATCGGATCGCCCCGGGCCGGTGGGACAGCCTGCGCCCGGTCACCGACCAGGAGTTGAAGGCGACCACGGTGCTGGCCATGGAGATCGAAGAGGCTTCGGCCAAGACCCGCACCGGCGGCCCGGTCGATGACGCGGAAGACTACGCCCTGCCGATCTGGGCCAGGGTGGTGCCCTTCACCGCACCGACCGTGGCAGCGCCAGTGCCCGACAGCCGGCTTGCGCCCGGCATCCCCTTGCCCGATCATATCTGGGCGATCGGCCCGTGGCCGCGCGATCCCGATCCCTGATCACAGCGCACCGCCCGGAGGGGCCCTTGGACGACCTGGCGCCCCAGCCGCCGCCCGCCACCACTGGCCTGGCGCCCGATCGCCTGCGCCTGTCCGGCCAGCCCGACTGGATCTACCTGTTTCGGGAGATCTATGAGATCTACCGGCACATGAAATCCGGCGGCAGCGAGAAGATCCGCGGCCACCAGCGCACCGTGCGGGAAGCGATCAGCCGTATGATGAAATCGGACCCGGACATGCACTTCCGGGACCCGCAATCCAAACCGGTCACCGTCCATCTGACCCGCGCCCTAAACGAGGGCCGGAAGGAACGCCATGGCGACCTGATCCTGGCGCTCGAGGCGGTGCGGGACCGGCTGGACTGGCAGTACGGCTATGAAAAGGTGCCCAGGCACCTGGCCCCCAGCTATGCCTATGCGGAGTTGTGCGGGCCGTCGGGCCCGGCGATCACCGAAGAGATCATCTTGGGCCTGGTCCTGTTCGGCCCGTCTTGCGTCTATCCCGCCCACGCCCATGACGGTATCACGGAAAGCTATGTCTGCCTGTCGGGTGCGGTGTCGGAGAACCACCAGGGCGTCTACGCGCCGGGCTCGATGATCTTCAACCCGCCCGAACACACCCACCGGATCACCGTCTCGGACCGGGAGCCGGCCTTGCTGGCCTATGCCTGGGCCGGCACCCGGGAAAAGCTGTCCCACCAGAAGATGGTGTTCAGCCGCCCCACCATGGGGCGGACCAAACCGGCGACGGCGGACTGAGCGCCCATGCCGGTCTTGTTGCGTGGCCCGATGCTGGCGGGCTTCTTCGCCGGGGTTTTGGGCATCGCCGCGTTTTGGGCCTATCAGGGCACCGTGCTGGCGCCGGACGCCTATCGCCTGTTTGACTGGCTGATCAGCTACCAGGCCGGCTTCGTGCGCCGGGGCCTGGCCGGGGAGGGCGTTCTTGCCCTGGCGGCGCTGTCCGGCCTGGCGCCCGAAGTGCTGGTCTGGGCCATCCAGACCCTGTGCTACGGGATCCTGTTCGGCGCCTGTTTGGGCCTGTTGCTGCGCCTCACGCATCGGGCGCCGTTCCTGCTGCTGGTCTATTGCCCGGCAGTGTTCCTGTTCCCGATCGCCGACTGGCAGGGCGGCTTTCGCAAGGAGATCCTGTTTCTGGCCCTGCTGGCGGCGCTGGCCTGGGCCATGGGCCACCCGCGTCTGGGCGACGGGGTCAAGCGCGGGCTGATCGCGGCTGCGCTGACCGTCTACCCGGCCTTGATCCTGTCCCATGAGATGCTGGCCCTGTTCCTGCCCTATCTGGTTGGGCTGGCGGCGCTGATGGCGCGCGGCCAGCGCGACTGGCTGGTGGTGGCGGCGCTGCTGGTCCCGTCGGGGCTGGCGCTGGTGGCCAGCCTGCTGGCCACGGGTGGCCCCGGCCAGGTCCAGGCCCTGTGCGCCCATCTGGCCGGGGTGCTGGCGCCGGCCCCCGCCGTTGCCAACTGCGCGGCGGAGCTGAACGCGATCACCTGGCTCGCCCGGGACACCGGCGATGCCCTGCGGCTGGCCGGGGACTTCCTGCGCCTGCATGTGATCACCCTGCCCCCGGCCCTGGTGCTGATCGCCCTTGGCCTGGTGCCGCTCCGGGCCTTGTGGGGTGCCCTGACCGGGTGGGAGCGGCGCTGGTTGGCGCTGACCATCGGCGCCGGGCTTCTGGCCAGCCTGCCGCTGTTCGTAGTCGCCCTGGACTGGGGCCGGCTGATCCACATCCACCTGATGGCAGGGCTGATCCTGTGCCTGGTGCTGGCCGCGCGGGCCGAGCGCCGGGGCGAGCCGCCGCCAGCAGACAGGACCCGGCCGCCCGCACCCGCCTGGGCGGTCGGCGTGTATCTGCTGGGCTGGAACCTTGCCCATACCGGGATGATGACCGGACCGGGCATCCTGGTGCTGTATGGCGACCGGCTGGTGCTGGGCAACACCTAGCCTTAAGGCGCGTTGCATCGCCCATGGCCCAATACCACATGAGGGGTTCTTTGCCCGGGGGGCCGATCCGTATCATGCCGCCAAGTCGTATCCTGAGGTCATCCCCCATGCCGGATAGCCGGTTACCGCCAAGCTTGGACGCGTTGGGGCTGTTCGCCCCGGCGGGGGAGCCGGCGTTCGATAACCTGACGGCGCTGGCTTCGGACCTGGTCGGGGTGCCGGTATCGCTGGTGTCGATTATCGACCCCGATGAGGATCGCCAGGTCTTCAAAGGGGCGACCGGACTGGCCGAGCCGTGGGTCACCGAACGCCAAACACCCCTGTCCCATTCCTTCTGCCAGCATGTGCGTGCCCGTGGGCAACCCCTGGTGATCAATGACGCCAGGCAGGATCCGCTTGTCCGCACCAATCTGGCGATCCCGGATCTGCATGTGATTGCCTATCTGGGGGTGCCGATCCAGGGTCCTGACGGCCGGCCGGTCGGTGCCCTGTGCGCCATCGACAGCGAGCCGCGCAGCTGGACGGAGCGGGACGTGGACGCCATGCGGCGCCTGGCCCTGTGCGTGAATGATCAGATCGTGCTGACATCGACCCTGGCCATCAGCCGGCAGCGCGTGGCGGCCCTGAACGCCGAGATCGAAACCCGCAAGCAGATCGAGCAGGAATTGGTGCGCCTGGCGACCACAGACCCGTTGACCGGGGTCAAGAACCGCCGGGCGTTCATGGACCACGCCAACGCCCTGTATGAGACCAGCGCTGCGCCTTTGTCCCTGGCGATCATCGATGTCGATCACTTCAAGCGGGTCAATGACACGCTGGGCCATGAGGCCGGGGACAAGGTGCTGGTCGCGGTCAGCCAGCGCATCTCACAAGCGGCGGCCGAACACCCGGATACCCTGGTCGCGCGCTTGGGCGGGGAGGAATTCGCCGTGTTGATCCCCGGTGACTGCGCCGGCACGGGGGCCGCCGTGGCCGAAGCGATCCTGGACCGGGTGGCGCTGGAGCCGGTCGATTCCTACACGGGGGTGCTGGTGCCGGTGACCGTCTCGATCGGCTTGAGCGAGCGGGTGCCCGAAGACTTGTCGGTGAACGACCTGCTACGCCGTGCGGACATTGCACTGTATGACGCAAAGTCCGAAGGCCGAGACCGCACCCGTGTCCATGGCGACACCACCGATCGCTGATCACCACGCGCCAAATGTGACGCCGCATGGATGTCCGCTGCCGGACCGGTGAGGGGCCGTCTGCGTCCCGACCCCCCTTAGCCGCCCCAGCCCGGGACCAAGCATCCAGCCCCGATCACGCGGCCATGCGTTGGATGAAGTCGTCGATCGCGTCTTCCAGGGCTTGTGCACCCGTCTTCAGGGAGTCGCTTTCGGCCGCGACGGTCTTGGACGCCCGCACCGTCTCATCCGCATGGGACGTCATTGCGACCAGCAAGTCGCTTGTATGGTTGAGGCTGTCGGCCACCGCGTCCGTCTTGCCGGTCACATCGGTCATCAGGTCGGCCTGATCGGACATGGTGCGGGAGGTCTGGAATGTGTTGTCCTTCAGCATGCCGATCATCGCGACCACTTCGGCGATCGCCTTCGTCAGCCTGGCCGTGTCCGACTGAAGGGTCCCGATCATTTCGGTGATGTTTTCGGTGGCCTTGGCAGTCTGCCCGGCCAGGTTCTTGACCTCGGATGCGACAACGGCGAAGCCGCGGCCCGCATCGCCCGCGCGCGCAGCCTCAATGGTTGCGTTCAAAGCCAACAGGTTGGTTTGCTCGGCGATCGTGTTGATGAACGTCACGATCTCACCGACGCTGTCGGCATTCTTCTCCAACTCGACGATCGCGGACTTGGCGGTTTCGACGTTCCGAACCGCGTTTTCCGCCTTGGACACCGATGTCGACGCGGTGCCGGCCAAGCTGTGGGACGCGTCCCGCAGACCCCGGAGCGTCCCAGCGGCGGTCTCTGCTTCTCCCGTGCAGGCTATCATTCTGGCGTTGGCGTCGTCGCTCAGCCGCAGTGTCTCGGTCGCAGCGTCCCTCATCTGGCCGGCGCTGGCGCTCAACGTCATGGATCCTGAAATGAAGCGCTTGACGAGATCGCTGACCCTGTCTTGCAGCTGATCCGCCAACCGCGCCATCAACGCCTTGCGTTCCTGCTGGTTTTCGGCCTCGCGCTGCAACTGGGCTTCACGCAAACGTTCCGCTTCCAGGATGTTGCCCTTGAACACTTCCAACGCCTTGGCGATGTCCGCGATTTCATCATGCCGGTCGACCCCGTCAACCGCGACATTCCGGTCACCCTCCGCCAAACGACGGGTCGTAACCGCAAGTGTTCTGATTCTATTCACCAGGCGCGTTAGGTAAACTGGCATAAAGACACAAATTAAAAGCACCGCCACAATAACCGCATAGAGGGCATACAAAACACGATCATTGGTGAACTCTACCTGGGCATTGAGTTCCGCCGTTTCTTGATCAAGGATGCCAATCTCAGAATTCAAACGTTCAAGTATTTCGTCCTGAAGGGGTATGGCGGTTGTTCGGAACTGATTGATCGCTGCGTTGCTGGCACGGTTGCGGGGGTTCAACCCGTCGTGGGCGTCCTGCATAGCCGTCATGAAGGCTGCAGTCTTTTCCTCAAGCCACGGTCCGCTTTCGGACTGGTCGGCCACCAAGCCTTGTACGGTCGCGTTCAAAATGGTCAGCGCCGCATAGGACTTCTCACCGTGTTCCCGTCGACGCGTGATGGAAAAGGTCAACGCGGCGGCCCGGTAGTCCGCAAACGCCTCTCGAACGTCCGAAAGTCCGGTCAGCTGAATTTCGGCCTCAGCCAAATCCTGAAGCTGGGCTTGGTTCGCTTGACTAAAGTACCCCGCTGTCAGCGCAGGTCCCAGCAAGATTACAATCACCGCACCTATGAGCAGTCTCATTTGCGCATGAATTCGCATCACTGGAAATCCCTGCAAGGGGGCAGTCGCCGGGGCGGCCGCCGATCGTGGAAGCTTTGGTGAAAGCGGCAAGATGGATCCCTGCCGGCGCGTGCCGTTACGGCTCCAGCGGCACCGCGATCACAAACGCGCCGCCAAAGGCGCCGACCTCTTGGTCCAAGCCGCTGCGGGTGTGGCACTCAACGCACGCTTGTCGCAGGGTCATTGGGAAGTAGGCGACCAGCGTATCGTCGAAAACGCGATCGCTGGCGTCATCATGTCCGTTTTCCAGCAATCCATTGAGGAAGCCGACAATGGCCTCGTCCTCGAAGGCGGCGGACACGGCGGAGTCGCTGTTGATCAACTCGGAGTCCCGGGTTGTCACAACCGCATTGAAACCCCCACTTTGTTGTGCGCTGACGTCGATGAGCAGTTCAGCCCGGAAAAAAGCCGGCACGAACACGTCCTGCCCCCCGTCCAGGATGACATCGGAAAAGTCCGTTAGCACCGTGCGCATGGACTGTTCCAAATCGGATTTGAAACGAGCGATGCGGGCGTCGGCGCTGGCACCGTAGATCTGACCGGTCCGGTCCTGATAATTCGCCTTCATCTCTTGAATGAGATCGTCAATGACGAACTCGGAGGGCTGCAAGGTTCCGGAATTGATCTTGGGCTGCAGGCCGCTCACCACGGCCATTGCCGCCGCCGTCGCCGTGTTCACTTCCATGGCATAGGCGCGTTCGGCATCTGCCGCTGCGGCTTGGCCGACCGCAGCGCCCGTGAGAGACAGTGCCAACGTGCACACGAACCCCGATAAACCAAACTTAATCCCAGCCATGTCTCGACCCCAGTCCGCTAGTGAGTTTTCGATGGTTGTCAGTTCCCGTTCCCGAAAACCGACAACTGTAAGGTATATCAACTAAACGCCGGACGATATGATGGGAGGCACAGAGGACCGGGAGCGGGCCCATTCTGGTGATAACTGGCAAACACGTTTCCGAGAGTTGTCGGCCGTTCTGGCGGACGATCCAATCCCTTCAGATCATTTGTCCGCGGTCGGAATTCGCGCACATGGCCTAACAAACCAAAAAAGGGCGGCGCCGTGGCACCGCCCTTTTCCGATTTGGTCCGCGCGGCCCCGCCCCCGGGGCCGGGGTCCGCGCGAGGCCGTCGAACAGCCCGGTGGGCTGCTTACATCATGCCGCCCATGTCGGGCATGCCGCCGCCCGGTGCCACCGGCGTGACCGACTTGTCTTCCGGCAGTTCGGCAACCATGGCTTCGGTGGTCACCAGCAGGCCGGCGACCGAAGCGGCATCCTGCAGGGCGGTGCGCACGACCTTGGTCGGGTCGATGACACCGGCCTTGACCAGGTCTTCATAGACCCCGGTCGCCGCGTTGAACCCGAAATTGGTGTCGGCCTGCTCCAGCAGCTTGCCAACCACGACCGAGCCGTCGGTGCCGGCGTTGCCGGAGATCTGACGGACCGGTGACTGCAGGGCATGCTTGACGATGTCGATGCCGCGACGCTGGTCGTCATTGCCCGGGTTCAGGCTGTCCAGTGCCTTGATGGCGTAGAGCAGGGCCACGCCGCCGCCGGCGACGATGCCTTCCTCAACCGCGGCCCGGGTCGCGTGCATGGCATCGTCG
>CAYNRD010000040.1:0-10530 GCA_964399515.1 uncultured Mycobacteriaceae bacterium
ATGGCGCCGGCGGGCTTCGGCGGGTAGCCGACCCGCCGCATCAGCGGGATGGTCAGCGTGCCGGTGGCGGCGACATTGCCGGCCGAGGTGCCGTTGATCATGCCCATCAAGCCGGACGCGAACACCGCCACCTTGGCCGGTCCGCCGCGCCAATGGCCGGCGCCGGCGAAGGCCACATCGACGAAGTATTGGCCCGACCGGCTGGCCTGCAGGAAGGCCGCGAAGGTGATGAACAGCATGATATAGGTGGAGGAGACCGCGATGGTCGGGCCCAGGATGCCGTTATCGGTGAAGAAATAGCTGAACGCCCGGTCGAACGGCGCGCCGTCATAGCTGAGGAAACCGGGCAACCACGGCCCCAGGAACACATAGGCCAGGAACACGACCGCGATCACCGGCAGGGCCAGCCCCGCCACCCGACGGGTCATCTCCAGGATCAGCAGCACGCCGGCCAAGGCGGCCCAGGCGTTTTGCGGGGCGGGAAACACGCCCGCCCGCAGACGAATGTTGTCGGGGCTGTCCAGGGCATAGACGAAATAAGCGGTCAGCGCACCGCTGGCCACGATCAGGACCCAGTCGGGTGGTGAGATCCGGGCGTCTTCGTTCGGCCAAACCCACGCCGCGGCGATGGCCAGGGCGCTGCCGGCGACCAGGGCCAGCCCCCAGCCATTCACCGGCCCGAGTCCGGGCAGGGGGACGGAGGCGAACACCCAGCCCGCGGCCGGCGAGCCAGCCACCAGCCACCCGATCAGCGCCGATCCAGCACCGATGGCGGCATAGGCGACCAAGCCGGCGGCGATCGCCACCGGCGCCCACAGCCCCCGGTGCGGGCGCCCCGTCGCGTCCTGGACAGGGGCCGTCATCATCAGCGCGAAGCCCAAGGCCAGGGCGCCGCCCAGATGGATCAGCCGGAAGGTCCAGGTTTCGATCGGCGCGATGTTCAGGGTGTAGAGATGGAAGGCCGCGAAGGCGACCGCGAACCCGCCCAGCGCCAGGCCGGTGATGCCGGCCGGATGCCGTCCGCCAATGCCCGCATCGCCGGGCCCGTTGGTGCTGGACGCCAGGGTGGCTGGGGCCGCGGGGGCGGTCACCGCACCTTATCCCTTCAGATCGGCGGGGACTTCATGGCCGTTGTCTTCCAGCCAGCGCCACGCCCCCTCATGGAAGGGCAGGATCGTGTTGCGCCGCCAATTCTCTGGCACGGTCTCCGCGGCCGCCGTGTGGATGGACAGCATGGCCTCAGGCTGGCCCAGCACCGCGTCCATGACCGCGTAGACCATGCTGGCCGGAACATCCCGATTGGCGATGGCGAAGTTCCACATCGCCACGGTGCTTTGGGCGCCATCGACGGTGGTGTACAGGCCGGGATCGACCGTGAACGGAGCGACCGGCTGGCTGTTGACCAGCAGCGTCACCTCCTCCTCGGTCAGGGCAAATATGCTGACATCGATTTGGGCTTCCAACTGGCTGAACGCCGGGATCGGCAAGCCGGCGGCGAAGGCGAACACGTCGATCAGCCCGTCCTGAAGCTGGCCGGCCAGGTCCGAAGCACCGCCGTGGCGCACGGTCACCGGCTTGCCCAGATCCTCCAGAAAGCGGGGCCAGTAGGTCCCCGGCGTGCCGCCGGCGGGGCCAACCCCGACCGTGGCGCCATCGGGAATATCGGCGACCGCGGCGATGCCATCGCCGGACCGGGCCGCCAACTGGAAGGCGGTCTTGTACATCGGGAACATGGCCCGGATCTGGTCGTGGCGCAGGCCGGGCGCGAGGGCTGAGTTGCCCTCCCACGCGTCCTTGGCCGGGCCCATGGTAACCATGCCGAATTCCAATTGGCCCGTATGGACCAGGGCCGCGTTTTGCACCGGCCCGCCGGTCACCTCAGCCCCGCCGGGGATGCGCAAGCTGTCCGACGCCAGCTTGGCCCATCCCGAGCCGTAGATGAAATAGGTGCCGCCTTGGCTGGCGGTGCCGACCGAAAAGCTGTTCGGCCAACCCGACCGATCGACCCCATCCTGGGCCACCGCCGCCAGGGGTGCGGACATGATCGCAGCGGCCAGAACCGGGGCGGCCACGCATGCCGCGGCCAGGGCGGTGGAGGCGAACGACCGTTGGGGCAGGGTGCGGGGCATTGAGCACTATCCGATCTCGAGCGGGCTTTTGGACGTAAGGAAAAACCCGGTCGCGCGCAAGGTCCCGGATCCGGTTCCCCGCCGGACGCCATGAAAAGGCCCAAAAAAAGACCGCCCCGGACACCGGTGGAACCGGCGTGCGGGGCGGCAATCCCGTGGGTGGGTTTGGATGGGCCGTCAAGGCTGGTGGACGGTCCGTCCCGACCCCAAGGGCGTCGTCCGAGACGTCCCGCGCAAAGTGCCGGGTTTGTCCTGGACGCGCGTTGATATTTGTCAAGGGTCGGTAACAAATCGACTGGAAACGATGTCGCTTCGCAACGGTATGGAGACAATTACCCCGAGGCTCTCGGCCCCAGCGTTGCAAGATCTTGTGGACAGGCCGGTCCTTCGCCACAGTATTTGGAGTGACCGCGGGTGAGTCCCCCGGTCTTGGAAAGATCGAGGCCATCATGCAGCACACCGCGGCGGCGATCGGCGCCGCGCCGACCCGGATCATCGTCCTGGGCAATGAAAAGGGCGGCACCGGCAAGTCGACCACCGCCATGCATGTGGTGGCGGGCCTGATGTATGCCGGCCACCGGGTGACGGTGCTGGACCTGGACGCCCGCCAGGGCACGCTGAGCCGGTATCTGGAGAACCGGCGCCGCTTCGCCGAGGAGTTGTCCCGGTCGGGCGGCGGCGCCATTCCAGTGCCGGAGGCGGGGGCGATCCTGCGGTCCGGGTTGCGCGACCGGGCCGAGGCCGAGGCCGAGGAGCGGCACACCTTCGCCGATGCCGTGTCGGAGCTGTCCAGGGGGGCCGATTATCTGGTCATCGACACGCCCGGCGCGGACACCGCCCTGTCCCGGATCGCCCACAGCCATGCGGACATCCTGATCACGCCGCTGAATGACAGCTTCATCGACCTGGACATGCTGGCGCGGGTCGATCGGGACAGCCTGGAGGTGCTGGAGCCCAGCACCTATGCCGAACTGGTCTGGCAACAGCGCCGCGCCCGTGCGGCGGCGGGCGCCCGGCCCGTGGACTGGGTGGTCATGCGCAACCGCATGGGCCACCAGGATGCCCGGCTGAAGCGGGACATGGGCCAAATCTTGGCCCGTCTGGCCACGCGCATCGGCTTCCGGATCGCACCCGGGTTCGGCGAGCGGCTGATTTTCCGGGAATTGTTCCTCAAGGGGCTGACCGTCTTGGATCTGGCCGCCATCGACGGCGGCGGCGGGCTGACCATGAGCCACCTGGCCGCCCGGCAGGAAGTGCGGGCCCTGTTGGAAGCCTTGGACCTGCCCGACCCGCTGGCGGCGTGAGGCCGGCCGGTGTTTCCGGTCTTGGCGGCTTGAGGCTGCGGTCTTGGTGCCTATTTGACAGCGTAGACCGGCCACTTACCCTCATCCCCATGGCAAAGCCCCCCTCAGACCTCGACCAACGCAAGTCGGATCCGGTCGCGGCCTTCTTGAACAAGGTGGCGGCCACGCCCGCTCCCGCGCCCATGGACCAGGCCCGCGGACGGCTGATCTTCGCCATGGACGCGACCGCCAGCCGCGAGCCGACCTGGGACCGGGCGTGCCATCTGCAGTCGGAGATGTTCGAGGCCACGCGGGAGGTTGGCGGCCTGGATGTCCAGCTGGTGTTCTTCCGCGGCTATCGGGAGTGCAAGGCCGGCAAGTTCGTCTCGGACGCGGCGGCGTTGCACCAGTTCATGTCCAAGGTGCGCTGCCTGGGCGGCCAGACCCAGATTGGCCGGGTGCTGGACCACGCGCTGAAGGAAACCGCCAAGCAACGGGTCGGCGCGCTGGTGGTGGTCGGCGACGCGTTCGAGGAGGACATCGACCGGGTCTGCCATCGGGCGGGGGAGCTGGCGCTGAAGGGCCTGCCCGCGTTCATGTTCCATGAGGGCGGCGACCCCGTGGCGCGCCGGGCATTCCAGCAAATCGCCCAGTTGTCCGGCGGGGCGTACGCCCCGTTCAACGCCGCCGCGTCCGACCAGCTGAAGCGACTGTTGGGCGCGGTGGCCAGTTTCGCCGCCGGCGGCCGGCGGGCGCTGGCCGATTACACCCAACGCCAGGGCGGGGGGCCGATCCTGTCCCTGCCGGGGAAGCGATGATCCCGCTGATCCTGGGGCTGGTGCTGCTGGCGGGGCTGATCCTGCTGGCCCGGCTGTTCACGGCGGTGCCGGCCCGGCAGTTGGTCGGGATCTTGAAATGGAGTGCCATCGGCCTGGCTCTGGGGGCGGGTGTGATGCTGCTGGGCCGGTTGAACTGGGGGCTTGGCAGCCTGGCCGCGGCCGCCTTCGCGCTGTGGCCGTTGCTGCAAAGCTTGGGGCTGTTGCGCAACCGGGCCAAGACCGCGCGTGGACCCAGCCCGGGCCAGCACTCCGACGTCGAAACGGCGGGTTTGCGCATGTCCTTGGACCATGACACCGGCCGCATGGACGGCATGGTCATGGATGGCACCTACCGGGGGCGGATGCTGTCCGACCTGGGCCAGGCCGATTTCCCGGTCCTGATGGCGGAATTCCAAACCCACGACCCGGAGTCGGTCCCGCTTTTGGAAGCCTATCTGGACCGGCGCTTCGGCGGCGATTGGCGGGCGGACACGGACAGCACCGGCCCTGGCGGTGGGCGGGAGCAGGGCGGCGCGGGCGGCCGGTCGGGTGCCATGACCCGGGCCGAGGCGCTGTCGCTGTTGGGCCTGAAGGACGGCGCCAGTGACCAGGACATCCGGGAGGCGCACCGGAAGCTGATGAAGCAGGTGCATCCAGACCGGGGCGGGACCGCGGAACTGGCCGCGAAAATCAACCAGGCCAAAGACATATTGTTGCCGTAGCCGACGTTGGAGACTAGAGGGAGGGGCATCGCCCCGCCATCGTGGAGTCCCCCCGGTGCCCGAGCCGTTCCCGATCGTCATCCACCACAATCCCGAATGCGGCACGTCCCGGACGACCCTGGGCCTGATCGAAGCGGCCGGGTTCACCCCCGTGGTGATCGACTACCTGACCTGTGGCTGGACCCGGCCGCAATTGTTGGCGCTGTTCGCGGCGGCGAACCTGACCCCGCGCCAGGCCCTCCGGGAAACCAAGTCCCCCGCGCAGGAATTGGGGTTGCTGGCCGATGGCGTCGATGCCGACACCCTGTTGGAGGCGATGCTGCGGCACCCGGTGCTGGTCAACCGGCCGATCGTCGCCACGCCCAAGGGGGTGCGCCTGTGCCGGCCGCCGGAGACCGTGCATGCCCTGTTGCCCGAGGATGCGAGGACAGACCGCTGATGTCAGCCCCCGTCAAGAAAGCGGTGTTCCCGGTCGCGGGCCTGGGCACCCGGTTCCTGCCCGCGACCAAGGCCGTGCCCAAGGAGATGCTGACCGTCGTCGACAAGCCAGTGATCCAATACGCGGTCGATGAGGCGCGCCGGGCGGGGATCGAGGAATTCGTCTTCGTCACCAGCCGCGGCAAGCAGGCCTTGGAAGACCATCTGGACAAGAACATCGAACTGTACGACACGCTGCGCCGGCGCGGCAAGGACGCCCTGTTGGCCGCCGCCCAGGATGCGGAGTTGCCGGCGGGCAAGTTCTCCTTCGTGCGCCAGGCCGAACCCTTGGGGCTGGGGCATGCCATCTGGTGCGCGCGCCAGGTGATCGGTGACGAGCCGTTCGCGGTCTTGCTGCCCGATGAGGTGTTCCTGACCAAGGGTGCCGGCGTGCTGTCGCACCTGGTCGCCTGCCACGGACGGGTCGGCGGCAATCTGATCGCGGTCCGGGAGGTGCCCCAGTCGATGACCGACCGGTACGGCATCGTCGAGCCGGCCAACGGCGTGGGCGGTGCGGGCGAGCCGATCAAGCTGAAGGGGCTGGTGGAAAAGCCCCGGCCCTATGAGGCACCATCGACCCTGTCGATCGTTGGCCGCTACATCCTGCAGCCGGAGGTGTTCAGGTATCTGGAGCGGTTCGAGACCGGGGCCGGCAACGAAATCCAGCTGACCGATGCCATGGCCAAGCTGATGCTGGGCGCCGACGGCGGCCCGGGCCAGGATTTCCACGGCGTGCCATTCGAAGGCGAACGCTTTGATTGCGGCACCAAGGAAGGCTTCGTGACCGCCAACATCGCCTTCGCCCTGGTCCACCCGGATATGGGCGAGGCCCTGGTCAAGAGCCTGCCGGAACTGTCCGACCGGTTGGGGCTGCCGCACATCAATCTGAACGGCACTGGCCGGTGATTGAGTGCGGACCCGCGCCGTGGTACCCGGCGCCATGATCGGTGAGGAGACCTAATCGTGCGATTGGCGATGATCGGCGCGGGCTATGTCGGCCTGGTGTCGGGGGCGTGTTTTTCCGAATTCGGCTTCACAGTGGTCTGAGTCGACAAGGACGCCGGCAAGATCGCCAGCTTGAAACGGGGCGAGATCCCGATCTACGAACCCGGCCTGGAGGCCCTGGTGGCCCGCAACGCCGCCAATGGCCGGTTGAGCTTCACCACCGACCTGCGAACGGCGGTCGCGGGTGCCGACGCGGTGTTAATCGCCGTGGGCACGCCGTCCCGGCGCGGGGACGGCCATGCGGACCTGTCCTATGTCTTCGCCGCCGCGCGGGAGATCGGCCAGGCCATCGACGGCTACACGGTGGTGGTCACCAAATCGACCGTGCCGGTCGGCACCGGCCGCAAGGTCGCCGAAGAGATCCGCGCCGTGCGGCCGGATGCCGATTTCGATCTGGCCTCCAACCCGGAATTCCTCAGGGAAGGCTCGGCGATCGCCGATTTCATGCGCCCGGACCGGGTGGTGATCGGCGCCGAGGCCGACCGGGCGGCAGCCCTGTTGCGCCGGGTCTACCAGCCCCTCAACCTGATCGAGGTGCCGATGGTGGTCACCACCCTGGAGGCGGCGGAGATCATCAAATATGCCGCCAACAGCTTCCTGGCGATGAAGATCACCTTCATCAACGAGGTCGCCGACTTGTGCGAAAAGGCCGGCGCGGACGTGCACGCGGTCAGCAAGGGCATCGGGCTGGATGGCCGGATCGGGCGCAAGTTCCTGCATCCCGGCCCGGGCTATGGCGGCTCCTGCTTTCCCAAGGACACCTTGGCCTTCGCCACCACGGCCCAAGATTTCGGCAGCCCGCTGAAGCTGGTCGAGGCGACCATCGATCTGAACGAGCGGCGCAAGGCCCGAATGGCCGACAAGGTGATCCAAGCCTGCGGCGGGTCGGTCGCCGGCAAGGCCGTTGGCATCTTGGGGCTGACCTTCAAGCCGGAGACCGACGACATGCGCGACAGCCCCAGCCTGGTGATCGTGCCGACCCTGGCGCAGGCCGGGGCGACCATCCGTGCCTATGATCCCCATGGCCGGCGGGAGGCGGAGGCGCTTATGCCCGACATCACCTACACCGACACCGCGGCCGCCGCCATCCAGGGCGCCGATTGCGTGGTGATCATCACCGAATGGAATGAATTCCGCGCCTTGGACCTGGCCAAGGTCAAGGCCGCCATGGCCGGCACGGTCCTGGTCGACCTGCGCAATGTCTTCGACCCCGCGGCCGCCCGGGCCGCCGGGCTCGACTATGTCGCGGTCGGGCGCTGATCCCGTGGCCGGCGCCCACCACTTCCATCCCAGCATTCTGCGGGAATACGATATCCGCGGTATCACGGGGCAGACCCTGACCGAGGCCGATGCCCAGGCGGTCGGCCGGGCCTTGGGCACCGTCGTCGCCCGCGATGGCGGTCGGACGGTCGCCATTGGCTATGACGGTCGGCTGAGCTCGCCCAGCCTGGCGGACGCCGCCGTCGATGGCGCCAAGGCCTGCGGGCTGGAGGTGGTCCGGACCGGCCTGGGGCCGACGCCGATGCTGTATTTCGCGGTCAAGGATCTGGGGCTGGATGCGGGCATTCAGATCACCGGCTCCCACAATCCACCTGAGTACAACGGGCTTAAGATGATGCGTGCCCGGGGCTCGGTCTTTGGCGATCAGATCCAGGAACTGGGCCGGCTGGCGGCCGCCGCCGACTACGCGTTGGGGGAGGGGTCCGAACGCACGGTCGAAATCCAAGGCCGCTATGTCGACCGGTTGCTGCGCGACGCCCGCTGCCGCCGGCCGCTGGCGGTGGTGTGGGACGCCGGCAATGGCGCCACCGGTGCGGCCTTGCGGGATCTGGTCGCGCGCCTGCCGGGCCGCCATCACCTGCTGTATGACCAGATCGATGGCCGGTTTCCCAACCACCACCCGGACCCGACCGTGGAAGCGAACCTGGTTGACCTGAAGGCCGCCGTGCGGGACCGGGGCGCGGATTTGGGCATCGCGTTCGACGGCGACGGCGACCGGATCGGCGTGGTCGATGAAGGCGGGCACGTGCTGTGGGCCGACCAATTGCTGGCCCTTTACGCCGAAGAGGTGCTGGCGGCCCATCCCGGGGCCGCGATCATCGCCGATGTCAAATCCAGCCAGACCGCCTTTGAGGAAATCCGGCGCTTGGGCGGGGTGCCGGTGATGTGGAAGACCGGCCATTCCCTGATCAAGGCCAAGATGGCGGAGCTGGCGGCACCCTTGTCCGGCGAGATGTCCGGCCACATCTTTTTCGGCCACAACTGGTACGGCTTCGATGATGCCCTTTATTGCGCAGTCCGCCTGTTGGACCTGATCGCCGATGGCGACCAGCCGCTGTCCGCCTATCGCGCCCGATTTCCGGCGGTGGTCAACACCCCCGAAATCCGGTTTCCGGTCGAGGAAGCCCGGAAATTCGCTGTGGTCGAGGAGATCCGGGACCAATTGGCAGCCGATGCGCAGGCCGGTGACGTCTCGACCATTGATGGGGTGCGGGTCACCACCCCCGATGGCTGGTGGCTGCTGCGCGCTTCCAACACCCAGGACGTGCTGGTCGCCCGGGCGGAAAGCACGTCCCAGGCCGGCTTGCGGCGGCTGAAGGCGCAGATGGCGGCCGTGTTGACCGCGGCCTCGGTGCCGGTGCCGGAGTTCTGATCAGAAGCCGCCGGTTGGCGCCACCGGCAGGCAGCCCAGGCCAAAATCGACCAACTGCGCGCAGGCGACCGCGGCGTCCTTTTGCTCCAAGCCGATCAGGCGCGCCCGGAACAGGGCGACTCCGCCCGCGGTCTCGATCTCATTGATCAGGGGCTCGGCATGGCCCAGCAGGTCGGGCAGTTGGTCCAGGGCCAGTTCCATGGCTCGGTAGCTGTCCTCGGGCGTGGTGAACGCGCCCACCTGGATGCCCCAGCTGGCGTCGGGCCGGCCCTCACTGCCCTGATCGACCCGCGGGCCGAACCGGTCCCGCGGGCGCAGCCCGGCGATTTGGGTGTCGGGATCGAAGCTGGCCCCCCGAACCGACAGCGGCTCACCGCGCGGCAACAGCGCCAGCGGCACCGACAACGGCGCCTGGTCCTGGGCCCGGGCTTGGGCGAGGGCGATGAAGTCGTCCCGGGTGTGGCCGGGCGGGGTGGGCGGCTTGGGGATCGAGGCGAGGGCGATCGGCACCGCCGCTTCCAAGGTGGTCAGCACGGCGTCGGCCACGTGTACCGGTGCACCGGGCGCCGTGGGCGGCAGGGCGATGTCCCGGTCCTGGCCGCGGGCGATCAGCAACTGGCCCCGGCGGGAGTCGAACGCAGTTTCCATCAGGTCCGCCACCCGGCGATCCCTCCAGCGGGAGGTGTTGCCGCCATAGACGACGGTGACCAGGCGCAGCCCGCCCCGCTTGGCCGACGCCGCCAGATTGAAGCCGGACGCCCGGATATAGCCGGTCTTCAGGCCATCGGCCCCATCGACCATGGACAGGATGCGGTTGTGGCTGCGGAAGGTGACCCCCCGTTCCCGCCACCGCCAGCGGGTCTGGCCAAACAGGCTGTAGAACTGCGGGAAGTCGCGCATCAACGCCTGGCTGAGCCGCGCCATGTCGCGGGCGGTGGACACTTGCTGGTTGTTGGGCAGGCCCGACGGATTCTTGAACACGGTCCGGCTCATGCCCAGGCGCCGGGCGGTCTTGGTCATCATCTGGGCGAAGCGCCGCTCGCTGCCGCCCAGGGCTTCGGCGACCACCATGGCGACATCATTGGCCGATTTGACGATCAGGGCGCTGATCGCGTCCTCGACCCGGATCGTGGATCCGGCCTGCACGTTCAGGCATGAACACTCCTGCCGGCTGGCGTAACGGGACACCGGCAGCCGGTCCCGCATGCCAAAGCGCCCGTCCTCGACCGCCTCGAACATCAGATACAGCGTCATCATCTTGGTCATCGACGCCGGGAACAGTTGCTTGTCCGGATTGCGCGCGTGCAGCACTTCACCGGTCTGGGCGTCGATGGTGATCGCGGCGTATTTTCCCTTCAGCTGGGCCATGGCCGGGCTGGGGATCACGGCCACGGACACCAGGACCAGGACGGCCACCGCCAGGGCTTGTGCCAGTCGCGCGGC
>CAYNRD010000041.1:0-10473 GCA_964399515.1 uncultured Mycobacteriaceae bacterium
CTTCGTCGAGAAGAAACTGTACCCCAATGTGGACTTCTATTCGGGCATCATTCTGAAGGCGATGGGCTTTCCGGTGAACATGTTCACCGTGCTGTTCGCAGTTGCCCGCACCATCGGCTGGATCGCCCAGTGGAAAGAGATGATCGAGGATCCGGGCCAGAAGATCGGCCGGCCCCGCCAGCTCTACACCGGTGCCACGGCCCGCCAATACGTGCCGGTCGATCAGCGGTGATGCGGTAACCGGGCCCGGTCGGGCCCCTTACCGGTCGGGCGGCAGGACCGGCGGCGCGCCCGCCTCCTCCTCCCGCTCGACCTGCTCCAGCACGGTCCGGAACGGCTCCGGCGCCTCCCCCACGCTTTCGGCCCGGGTCAGCTCTTCGACCACCGCCTCCTCGGCCAAGGCGTGGTGGCCGGGCCGCCAGCAGCGCGGCAGCAAGGCCATGTGCATGATGGCGTATTGGATGCCGATGATGGTCACGAAACTGAGGCCGGCGGCGCACAGATGCACCATGGCCAGCACCGGCGCCGCCGCCGCCCAAGCCAAGCCGGCCGCCTGGGCCGGGGGCCGGTCGGGGCTGTCCAGCCCGTCCTCGGCGTCCCCGAACAGGGTTTCGGCCGGGACCAGGGCCTTGCCCTTGGGCGCCAGGCAATAGCGGCTGATCGCCTGGGCGGTTTCGGCCTCCGGCGTGTCGCCGGACTGGGCGCGCGCCATCATCCCGGCCAAGGCCCAAGCCAGGGCCGCCAGCCAGCCGCCCAGCAGCGCCCAACCCAGGTTAAACACTGCCGGGCGGACCGCCGCGCCGGGCGGCGATGCAGGCCGCCGCCCGGTCGGCGGGGTCGCCCTCCCCTGCCCCCAAGTGACGCAGTGCGGTTTCGAACGCCGCCCGTTGGGCGGCCGCGGCATCGGGGTCGGACAACAGGCGGGTCAAATCGGCCGCCAGGGCCGCCGGCGTCGCCGCCTCCTGCAAGCGTTCTGGGATCGCCATCCGGTCCAGCACCAGATTGACGATGGACACATACCGCACCCGGATCAGGCGCCGGGCCAGGGCCGCGGTCACCGGATGCACCTGGTAGGCGACCACGGTCGGCACCCGGGCCAGGGCCAGTTCCAAGGACACGGTCCCCGAGGCGGCAAGCGCCACGGCCGCGGCGGCGAAGGCGTCATACTTGTCCCGGTCGCCGGTGACGATGTGAACCTGTGCCAGGCTGTCCGCCCACTCTATGGTGCCCGCGCGCACCAGGGGTTCGACCAGCGGTACGGTCGGGATCACCAGGACCGTGTCGGCCAGTTGGCCGTCCCGCTTCAGGCGGGTGAGGGTCTCGCGGAACACCGGCAACAGGCGGGTGACCTCCGACCGGCGGCTGCCCGGCAACAGGCAGATCACCCGCGCGGTCGGGGCCAGACCCAGCCGTTCCCGCAGCCGGTCCGCCCGACCGTCCCCGGCGCCCGAGCGCAGGATCGGATGGCCGGTGAAGGTGGTGTCGAGCCCATGGCGTTCGAAATAGGGCGGCTCGAACGGCAGCAGCACCATCAGGTGATCCAAGAACCCGGCGATCCGCTTGGCCCGGCCCGGTTTCCAGGCCCAGACCGTCGGCGCCACCCAGTGAATCAGGGTCGGCCGGGGTCGGGTTTCGGCGGCCCGGCGGGCCAGGCGGAAGTTGAAGCCCGGCGCGTCGATGGTGACCACCGCGGTCGGCCGTGCCCGGGCCACGGCCCGCGCCGCCAGGGCCAGGCGCGCGCGCAGCGCCCACAGCTTGGGCAGGATTTCCGCCAGGCCGAACAGCGCGATGTCGGCCATGGGAAACAGGCTTGCCAACCCTTGCTCCCGCAGCCGGTCGCCGCCGATGCCGATCACCCGCAGGCCGGGCCCGGTTCGGCCCGGCAGCCCGGCCAGGACCCGCGCGCCCAACAGGTCGCCAGACGGCTCCCCAGCCGAAAGGAACACCAGCGGGCCGGGCGGGATCGCCACCACCGCGATGCCGGCGGCGTCCGCCGCCTCGGCCACCCGGTCCCGATCGACCACGATCGTGCCCTGGGCCGCGATCACGATCGCCGACAGGCCGGCGGCCCGGGCGGCCGCCACCGTGCCCGGCCCGATCGCCGGCCGGTCCAAGGCCAGGGTTTGGCCCGGCTTGGGCAGTTTGACCAGCATCCCGCCCCGCCCCCGGTTGCCGAGTGCCGCCAGCATGGCATCGGTGCCGTCCCGGCCCTCCTCGGCCAGGACCGCCCGGTCGCGCACCACCACCGCCTGGCCCCGGTCCAAGACACCCAGGCGCAAGGCGGCGGAGACGCCAAACCGCACCGCTGGCCCGGCCAGGTCCGGCCCGCCGACCCGGCCCAGCGGGCCCGGGCCGACCAGCAGGTCCGGCGCCAGCAGGGCGGCATCGATCAACCCCAGGCCATCCCGGGCCAAATCCGCCGCCACCGCCCGCAACAGCCCGTCGTCGCCCGCGGTCAGGAACGGCCACAGCCCCCGGGCCAGGAAGCCGAGCGCGCGCCGGTCGGGCCGCAGGGCGGCCAAGCCCGGCCGGCGGACGCCGCCGATCACGCACAGCTGGCTGACCCCCCGCTGTTTCAAGAAGGTCAGGATCCGGCCGGCCGCGCCGATGCGCGCTTGGGCCGGGGCGTAGGGCGCCAGAGCGGCCAAATCCGCGAACGGGGTCAGCGCCACCACCACCGGTGTCCGGCCCTGGGCGGCGATGGCATCGGCTACGTGGCGCGGCAGGGCGCCAGATCCCGCCACCAGCCCGATCGGCGCCGCGCCCGCCCCGGCCATCTCAGCCGGCCTGGGCGCCTGGCTTCGGGGTCAGCAGGCGCCGGTCGGTATCGCCGCCGATGAAATCCAGCACGTCACGGATCAACGGGCTGTTCGGTTTGTCGGCCCGCAGGCGCGCGACCTTGTCGGCCAGCTCCCCCTCACCCGTGAACAGGCTGTCGAAGGCGGCGCGCAATTCGTGGATTTGGGGCCGGTCGAAGCCCCGCCGGCGCAAGCCGACCAGGTTCAACCCGGCCAGCCAGCCGCGCTCGCCCATGGCCATGCCATAGGGGATGACATCCCGTTCGACCCCGGTCATGCCTCCTACGAAGGCATGGGCGCCGACCCGGACGAATTGGTGCACGGCGCTGAGCCCGCCCAGGATGGCGTGGTCACCGATGGTGACATGCCCTGCCAAGGTGGCGCCATTGGCCAGGATCACCCGGTCGCCCAACTCACAGTCATGGGCGACATGGGACCCCACCATCAGCAGGCAGCCATCGCCGATCCGGGTCACCATGCCGCCGCCCTGGGTGCCCGGGTTGATGGTCACATGCTCCCGGATGCGGGTGTCGGCGCCGATGATCAGCTCCGACCGCTCACCGCCGAACTTCAAGTCCTGGGGCGGGGTGCCGATGCTGGCGAAGGGGAAGATTTCGGTGCCGGGGCCGATCCGGGTTCGGCCCTCGACCACCACATGGCTGTGCAGCACCACGCCGTCGGCCAAGTCCGCGTCGGGGCCGATCACGCAGAACGGGCCGATGCGGACCCGGGCACCGATCCGGGCGCCGGGGTCGACCGCGGCCATGGGGTGGATCTCGGTTTGGGTGGCCAGGGCTTTCATGGCGGGGTCAGTCATCCATGATCATGGCGGCGAAGGTGGCCTCCGCGCACAGCGCGCCATCGACCACCGCCTCGGCCTGGAATTTCCAGACATTGCGGCGGTGGCGCAGCTTCTTGACGTTGATCCGGGCCGTATCGCCGGGCACCACCGGCCGGCGAAACCGCGCCTCTTCCACCGACATGAAGTAGACCAGCTTGGACGCGGCCGCGTCGCCGATGGTGGCGGCCACCAGCACGGCCGCGGTCTGGGCCATGCTTTCAATGATCAGCACCCCGGGCATCACCGGCCGGCGCGGGAAATGGCCTTGGAAATACTGTTCGTTGATCGAGACATTCTTGATGCCGGTCGCCGACTGGTCGGGCCGGATATCGACCACCCGGTCGATCATCAGCATGGGGTAGCGATGCGGGATCACCCGCATGATCTGCTCGATGTCGTAGGTGTCCAACTGGAACCCTTGCGGGGCGGTTTGGGGTTGGCTCTCGGCGCCGGGCACGGTTTGGGTCACTCCAGGTCAGACGGGGTTGCCGGGTCCGGGCGGGCGCCCTTCGACGGGTCGGCCCCGGGTTTGGTTTTTTTCTCCGCCAACCGGGACAGGGTCGCCTGCTGCCGGAAGAACTGGCGCACCGGGATCGCCGGCGCGCCGACCACCTCTTGTCCGGGCGGGACATCCCGCATCACCCCCGCCTTGGCGGCAACCTTGGCGCCAGCCCCAATGGTCAAATGCCCGGCCACCCCGGCCTGGGCCGCCAGTGCCGCGAACGGGCCGATCTGGGAGCTGCCGGCGACGCCGGATTGTGCAACAAAAACAGCCCCCTGGCCGACGGTGACGTTGTGCCCGATCTGCACCAGATTATCAATCATCACCCCGTCGCCGATCACCGTATCCGGCCCCGCCCCCCGGTCGATGGTCACATTGGCGCCGATTTCGGCCCGGTCGCCGATGATCACCCGGCCCAGCTGCGGCACCTTGACGTGACCCTCCGCGTCCATGGCGAAGCCAAAGCCGTCCTGGCCGATCCGGGCCCCGGGCAAGATCCGGACGCCGGTTCCGATCAGGCAATGGCCCAAGGTGACATTGGCGCCGATCCGGCCGTCGGCGCCGATCACCACGCCCCGGCCGATCACGGTGTTGGCGCCGATCGCGGTGCCGGGCCCGATCTCGGCGCCGGCCGCGATCACGGCACCGGGACCCACGGACACGCCATCGGCCAGCTGGGCGCCGGGGGCGATCACCGCGGTCGGGTGAACGCCCGGCTCGGGCGCGGGTTCGGGGTACAGGGCCTGGGCGATCATCGCATAGCCACGATAGGGCTTGTCCGAGATCACCAGCGCCATGCCGGCCGGTGCCCGGTCCCGGTTCTTGGCCGCCAGGATGCAGGCCTCGGCACCGCTTTCGGCCAGGTCCGGCAGGTATTTCTTGTTGTCCAAGAAGGTCAAGTCGCCGGCCCCGGCCCGCCCCAGCGGCGCCACGTCCCGGATCACCCGGTCGGCGGTGGCGGGGTCGGCCAAATCCGCGCCGGCGATCCGGGCCAGTTCACCCAGGGTGAACGGCCCCGCCCGGTCGAAGAACCGGTCATCGGCCACGGCCGGGTCCCTTTGCAAGCCAGGGGTCAGGGGTCGGGCACATCGGGCGCTGGGGTCGGTGCTGCAAGGGAGAAATCCGGGATGCGGGTGTTGAGGATCGCCAAGCTTTCCTCGGAGATGTCAAGCGCCCTACTGGACAGGATCACATCGGCCTTGTCGATGACCAGTTCCGCACCCCGTTCCCGGGCCAACTCGCCGACCACCTGCAGCAGGGTCGCGCGAATCCGGTCCATGGCGCCGGTGAAGATGCGGTCCAATTCGCCCCGGCGCCGGTCGGCCCGGGCCTGGGCGTCCTGGACGCTGCGTTCGAAGGCCAGGCGCCGGTCGCGAAACGCCCCGTCATCCAGATCCGCCCGGGACCGGATCAGCTCCTGTTCGGTCTGGCGCAAGGTCTGTTCCAGGGCTTCGAACTCGGTCTGGGCGGCGGCCCGCATCCGGTCGATTTGGCGCTGGACGGACAGCACGGCGTTCGACCGCCGCAGCACGCCTTCCAGATCCAGCACCACGACGCCGCTGGCGGTCGCCGGTGCTTCGGTCTGGGCCGGGGCCGGGTTTGATGCCGAAATGCCAGCCGCCGCCACCAGGCTGGCCAGCAGCACGGCAAGGCGGGTTAAGGGGCGCACGGCCGAGGATCAGAACGTGGTGCCGAAGGAAAACCGCACCAGCTCGGTCTCGTCGAAATCCTCGCTCAACGCCGGGAAGGCCAGATCCAAGCCCACGGGGCCGAAGGGGGACCGCCAGCCGATGCCAACCCCCACGGACGCACGAAGGCTGCTGGGATCCTCGACCGTCGCCCCCTCGTCATCGGCGTCGAACAGGGTGCCGAAATCCACGAAGCTGCGGCCGCTGAAGCCCAGGCTTTCGGGCAGGCCCAGCGGGAAGGTCAGCTCCAACGTGCCGGTCAGGAAGGTGTTGCCGCCCAGGGCGTCGTCGGTGGCGGTGTCGCGCGGTCCGACGCCGGCCACCGCGAACCCACGCAGGTCGTCGCCGCCGACGAAGAACCGGTCGTCGATCCGCACATCCTCGCCCAGGCCGACGATCTGGCCCAGTTCCACGCCGGCCGAGGCCACCACCCCCTCGGTCACCGGAATGAAGTATCGGCCCGACGCCTCCAACTCGATCTGGCGCACATCCCCGCCCAGGCCCGCGAACGCCGTGCGCCCGCGCAGGAAGAACCCGTCGGTCGGGTCGATCCGGCTGTCCAACTGGTCGAAGGTCAGGCTTTGGCTGATCTCCGAAGTGACGGTGGTGCCTTCCTGGGCCTGGATGAAGATCGAGGCGTCATCATCGACATCGTTCACGTCGGTCTGGTCGATCCGGTAGGAGACGTTCTGGCGCAGGCGCGGCGCCAGGGTGTAGCCGAACCGGATCCCAGCCCCGATGGTGAACGTGTCGAAGGAGCTGAAATCCTGGTTGTTCCGGGTGATGTTGAACAGATCGATACCGGCCGACAGGTCCTTGCCCAGGAAGAACGGCTCGGTGAAGCTGATGTCGAATTCGTTGGTCAGGGCACTGACCGTGGCCTGCAGGCGCAGGGGCTGCCCCCGGCCCAGCAAATTGCGTTCGGTGATCGAGAAATTGCCCAACGGGCCGGTGGTGGTTGAAAACCCGGCCCCAAGGCTGATCTCCCCCGTGGATTGCTCGGCGACATTGACCCGGATGATCGACCGGTCGGGGGTGCTGCCCGGCTCCACGGACACGTTCACGGCGCTGAAGAAGCCCAGATTGTTGATCCGGGCTTCGGACCGGCGCAGCTGGGAATTGTTGAACGGGTCCCCTTCGACCAGGGTGAACTCCCGCCGGATGACCCGGTCCAGGGTCCGGGTGTTGCCGTTGATGGAGATCCGCTCCACGAACACCCGGGGCGCTTCGTTGATCTCATAGATGATGTCGATGGTCAGGTTTTCGGTGTTGCGGCGCAGCCGAGGGCGGATGTCCACGAAGGCGAACTGGAAATCGCCCGCGGCATCGGTCAAGGCATCGACCGACGCCTCGACATCGGCGCTGGAATAGAATTCTCCCGGGATGGTCAGCAGCAGGGCGCGGAAAACCTCGGGGTCCAACTCACTGATTTGGCTGTCGATCCGCACCTCGCCCACGCGGTAGCGCTGGCCCTCCTCGACGGTGAAGGTGATGAAGAAGTCCTCCCGGTTGGCGCTCAACTCCGCCACCGCCGACAGGACCTGGAAATCCGCGTAACCATTTTCCAGGTAAAAGCGCCGCAGCAGCTCCCGGTCGAAATTGACCCGGTCGGGATCATAGGTGTCGTTGATGGTGAACACCTTGTAGAAGGCCGCCTCCTCGGTCTGGATTTGTCCCAACAAGGTTTCATCGTCGAAGATCCGGTTGCCCAGGAACGAGATCTTGCGCACCGAGGTTTCCGGCCCCTCATCGACCTCGAAGATCAGATCGACGCGGTTTTGCGGCAGTTGCACGATCTTGGGATCGACCGTGGCGGCGAACAGGCCGCTGATCCGGTAAATCTCCAACATCCGGGTCACGTCGTTCTGGACCCGGGTGCGGGTGTAGACCACCCGGGGCCGCAATTGAATCTCGGCGGTCAACGTCGCCTCGTCCAACTGGTCCAGGCCTTCGAAGCGGATGGAGTTGATGATCGGGTTTTCGACAACCTCCACCACCAACACGTCACCTTGGCGGTTCAACTGCACATCGGCGAACAAGCCGGAGCGGAACACCGATTTCAGGGAGTCATCGAGCCGGTCCGGGGTGGCGAGGTCCCCTTCCCGGATGGTCAGGAACGAACGGATGGTGGCGGGGTCGATGCGCAGGGCGCCGCGGACCACGATCTCCTGGATCGGGCGCTCGCCCGGCGGGGCCAGACCCGGCGGGGCCACGCCCGGTGGCGCGAGGCTGGGCGGTGCGAGCGTGCCCGGTGGCGGCGCGATGCCACCGGTGCCAAAGCCGCCGCCGGTCTGGGCGGACGGGCTTCCGATCGAGACCGCCACGGCCAGGGCGGCCAGGGCGAGGCTTCCAAAAAGACGAGCGAACAACAACACAGCTGGCGATCCGAACCTCAGGCCAAATGGGGCCAGTCCCAAAGGGACATGGGCGTTGGCGTGGCGGCGGCGTGTCGCGGGGATCGACTCGGCCGAACCCCACTCCCCACCGGTGTTATGGCGTCCCGACCCGACGAACGGAACCCCTAACCCCGGCTGCTGTCCGGGACGTGATCGCCGGGCGGGCGTTCCGGCGGGGGCGTTGCCGCCCATTCGGTTCCTGTCTAACCTTATGCCGGCGTGGGCGACCGCGCCCGGGCGGGGCCGCCGCCGGGGTCGATCCGTCGTGGGGATCAGAGATCGGGGAGTCAGACAATGTGCCATCCAGTCATCGTGGAATACGTGAAATCCAAGGCGCTGGCGCGCCGTGACCTGTTTCGGGGTGCCGCCGCGGCCGGGGCCGCGATGGTGGCATCCGCCGCGATCGCGCCCCGGCCGGTCCTGGCGCAGCCGGCACGCCAGGTCGTCGATCTGACCCACACCCTGACCCCTGACTTCCCGACCTATTTCGGCGAACAACAGTTCTTCGACGAGGATGTGTTCACCTTCGCCGAACACAGGTTCAATCTGAAAATGCTGCGGGTGAACGAGCATACGGGCACCCATATCGACGCGCCGCTGCATTTCACCGACGGTGGCACCGCCATCGATGAGGTTCCGGTCGAAACCCTGGTCTGCCCGCTGGCCATCGTCGATATCCGGGAAAAGGCCGCCGCCGACCCGGATGCCCAGGTCACCCCCGATGACCTCACGGCCTGGATCGCCACCCACGGGCCGATCCCCCCGGGGGCCTGCGTCGCCCAGAACGCCGGCTGGCACCAGCGCCTGGGCACGCCCCGGTTCCGCAACGCCGATGAGGAGGGGAAAATGCACTTCCCCGCCTTCCACGTCGAAGCGGTGCTAATGCTGCTGGAAGAGGCCGAGGTCGTGGGCGTGGGTGTGGACACCCTGTCGATCGACTATGGCCTGTCGGCGGATTTCATCACCCATTACACATGGCTGCCGGCCAACCGTTGGGCGGTCGAGAACATGGCCAACCTGGATTTGCTGCCGGCCACCGGCGCCACCCTGATCGTCGGCGCGCCCAAACACCAGGGCGGCACCGGCGGCCCCTGCCGCCTGATCGCGCTGGTCTGACGGGCAAGAGCCCGCGCGTCAGGCCAGTGCCGGCTCGGCGCCGAAGGGGGCGAGGTCCGGCAGGAACCGGGTAAGCATCCCGGGCGCCTCATCCCGGTGGGGTCCGGCCACGATCAGGACGATCCGGGTGCCGTCCACGCCGTCGGGCCAGCCATCAAGCAGGCTCGGCGGGCTGGTGATGTGCCCCACCACGTGCAACACCAGCGGCCCCGATGGTTGCCCCTTGAGGCCCACGAGGCCCTTGATCCGCAGCAGATCCGGGCCGAAGGAGGCCTGCAGCGCCGACACGGCATCGCCCAAGGTGACCGGGTCCAGGGCGTCGGCCGCCGAAAAGCAATAGGCCGAGGCCGTATCCCCGTGCCGGTTGACGTCGTGGTGATGATGGTGGCCATGCCCGGCGCCAGCCCCCTCCCCGAACCGCAGCCAGTCCCGCACATCGGGGGGCTTGCCCGACGGATCGAAGGCCGCCAGGGAGAACAGCGTTTGCGCCGTCACGGCGTCGGTGTCCAGCAGGCGCGCGTTCGGATTGCACCGTGCCAGGTCGGCCCGGAGATCCTCCAGGTCGCGGCGCGAGGCCGGATCCCGCGCCAGATCGCCCTTGCTGATCACCAGCACATCGGCGACCGCGACCTGCCGCTGGGCTTCGGGGAAGCGTTCAAGCGCATGGGCACCGGTGACGGTATCGACCACGGTCACCAGCCCGTTCAGGGTGAACCGGCGCTGGACGTCATCATCGGTCATGAAGGTCTGCAACAGCGGCAGCGGGTCGGCCAAGCCGGTGGTCTCGATCACCACCCGGTCGAAGGCGGGCCCCAGGCCGCGCCGGGCTTCATCCAACAGCCGCAGCAGCGTCAGCCGGACATCGCCGGAGACCGTGCAGCATAAACAGCCAACGGTCATGGCCACCGCCCGCTCGTCCGCCTGGGCGACCAGCGCGCCGTCAACGCCCGCCTCGCCGAACTCGTTGACCACCAGGGCCGTGTCGCCGAACCCCGGTTCGGCCACCAGCCGGTTCAAAAGCGTTGTCTTGCCGGCCCCAAGGAAGCCGGTCAGGATCGTTACCGGAATGCGGGACACGGTCCCCAAGCCTCCAGATCCTTGGCGTGCCGCGCGCGGGCCCTATAACAGGCCC
>CAYNRD010000042.1:0-10270 GCA_964399515.1 uncultured Mycobacteriaceae bacterium
CCCGGACAACGTGCTGGAGAAAATCGTCGCCAAGATCCCGGTCGGCCGGCTGGGCCATGCGGAGGAGATCGCCCGCGGCGTGGTCTTCCTCGCCGCCGACGACGCCGGCTTCGTCACGGGCTCGACCCTGTCGATCAATGGCGGCCAGCACATGTACTGACCGTCCGCAGGCCCGGCCCGCCCCCGTGTCCCGTCGCTATCCCGACCGGCCCCTGGTCGGTGTCGGTGCTATCGTCTGGCGGGCTGGCCAGGTGTTGATTGTCCGCCGGGCCAACCCGCCCGGGGCTGGAGACTGGTCGTTTCCCGGCGGCGGGCTGGATCTGGGCGAAAGCCTGTTCCACTGCGCCGAACGGGAAGTGATGGAGGAAACCGGGGTCACCTGCTCCGCCCAGGCGGTGTTGACCGCGGTCGATAACGTTGTTCGGGATGCCGACGGTCGGGTTGTGTACCATTACGCCATCATCGACGTGGTCTGCCGCTGGCGGGCGGGGGCGCCAGTGCCCCGGGATGACGTCACCGAAGCCCGCTGGGCCGACCCCGCCGACGCGGAGGCGCTGTTCACATGGCCCATGCTGAAGACCGTGATCCGCCAGGCGACGGCGGCGTGGCCGGAATCGTAACGCAGTCGGAACGACGCCGGGCGACCCTGATCGGCGCCACCGCCGTCTTGATGTGGGCGGGGCTGGCGTTGCTCACCCTGTGGGCGGGGCCGACGCCGCCCAACCAGCTGGTCGCTATGGCCTTCACGGTTGCCTTCGCCATGGCGGTGGCCTTGGACGGGGCGCGCGGCCGCCGGCCCTGGGCCGCCTGGCGCCAGCCCGTGGCGGCCTGGGCCTTGGGCGTGGGCGGCTTGGGCGGGTTCCATGTGCTGCTGTTCGTGGCCCTGCAGAACGCCCCGCCGGTGGAGGCCAGCCTGATCAATTACACCTGGCCGCTGTTGATCGTGCTGTTCTCGGCGCTGCTGCCGGGCGAGCGCTTGCGCTGGTTCCATCTGGCCGGTGCTGGGCTTGGCTTGGCCGGGGCCGCGCTGCTGATCCTGGGTGACGCGGGCGATTTGGGCGGTGGGGCGGCCTTGGGCTACGGCGCCGCCGTCGCCTCGGCCCTGGTCTGGTCCAGCTATTCCGTGCTGTCCCGCCGCTTCGCCGCGGTGCCGACCCAGGCGGTCGGCGGGTTCTGCGGCGCCGTCGCGGTCGTGTTCTGGGTCCTCCATCTGGGGCTGGAGCGGTTTTATTGGCCAACCGGCGCCGAAGCCCTGGCGATCATCGGCCTGGGGCTTGGCCCGGTCGGCCTGGCCTTCTTCACCTGGGACCACGGCATGAAACACGGTGACATCCAGGCCTTGGGCGGGCTGGCCTATCTGGCGCCCCTGCTGTCGACCCTACTGCTGCTCGCCTTCGGCATCGGCCAGCCGACCTTGACCATCGGCCTCGCCTGTCTGCTGATCGTCGGCGGCGCCGCCCTGGCCGGCCACCAGGTGTTTTTGGGGAGGCGGGCATGACCGTGTTGGAGGGGGGCTGTTACTGCGGGGCGGTGCGCTGGCGGTCGGACCGGGCAGCGCCGCGGCCGGTGACGTTCTGCCATTGCAGCCAGTGCCGGCGCCTGCACGGCCATGTCGCGGCCTTCGCCACCCTGCCGAACACGGCATTGACCATCACCAAACCGGACGGCCTGGCTTGGTATGAGGCCAGCCCCCGGGCGGCCCGGGGGTTTTGTTCGATCTGCGGCACCCGGCTGTTCTGGCGGGAACATGGTGGCCAGACTACCGAGGTCGCGGCCGGCAGCTTCGATGACCCGTCGGTGCTGACCGAAGGCGCCCATATCTGGTGCGCCGACAAGGCGGCCTGGTATGCGCTGGGCGCTGACGGCCTGCCCCGGTATGCCGGCGATCCGCCCGGCTGATCGACGCGGGGGAAGGCGAGACCCCCTTACCGCTCGAACAGCTTTTCGATGTCCGTGCGGCCCAGGGTGATCCAGGTGGGGCGGCCGTGGTTGCATTGGCCGGCATGGGGTGTGTGTTCCATCTGGCGCAGCAGGGCGTTCATTTCGGGGCCGGTCAGGCGACGGCCGGCGCGGACGCTGCCGTGGCAGGCGATGGTGGCGCAGATCGCCTTCAGGCGGTCTTCCAGGGCTTCGATGCGGTCGAATTCGGCCAACTGGTCGGCCAGGTCCCGGACCAGGGCGGGGACATCGGCCTCCCCCAGGGCCGCCGGGGTGGCGTGGATGGCCACGGCCCCAGGGCCGAAGGCTTCCAACTCCAGGCCCAGTCGGTCGAAGGTGTCGGCATGCTCGGCCAGGCGGGTGGCGTCGGACGGGTCCAGCTCGACGATTTCGGGCAACAGCAAGCGTTGGCTGGGCACCGGTCCGGACAGCTGGTCGGCCTTCAGACGTTCATAGACGATTCGCTCATGGGCAGCGTGCTGATCGACCAGGACCAGCCCATCCTGGGTCTGGGCCAGGATGTAGGTTTCGAACAGCTGCGCGCGGGCCGCCCCCAGGGGGGCGGTTTCGGCCGCCACGTCGGCGGCGTCTTGGGCCTCCACCCGGGCCGACGGCCCGCCCAGCGGGCCAAGTCCGGCCTGGGGCGGCGGGGCGTGATAGGCGGCAGCGGTCTCCGCCAGGCCGCGCGGGATCGATCCGCCTCCGTAACGGGCCTGGTATGACCCCGGCCCGGGTGGCAGGGCCGCCGCCTGGGGCGGCCCGGCCGCCAGCCGGCCGATGGCGTCCGTGCCCAAGGTCTCCGCCGTGGCCAGCCCGTGCTGCCGGAACAGCTCCCGAAGGCCGCCGGCCAACAGCCCGCGCACGGCACCCGGGTCCCGGAACCGCACCTCGGTCTTGGCCGGGTGGACGTTGACATCGACCAGATCCGGATCGACATCCAGGAACAGGGCCAGCACCGGGTAGCGGTCGCGCGGGATCAGATCGCCGTAGCCGGCCTTGATCGCGCCCAGCACCGCCTTGTCCCGGATCGTGCGCCCGTTGACGAACAGATACTGGCCCTGGCCGGTGCCCCGGTTGAAGGTCGGCAGCCCCGCCAGCCCCGCCAGGCGCAGCCCGTCCCGGGCGACGGCGATCGGCACCGCGTTCTGGACGAAGTCCGGGCCCAGCACCTGGGCCAGGCGGGCGGCGCGCAGGCGGGCCTCGGCCTCGGTGCCGGATTGGGCCAGCAAATCCTGGGGCGGCGGATCCAGGCGCAGGCTTCGGCCATCGCCGGCCATGGTGAAGCCGACGCGGGGATAGGCCAGGGCGAGGCGCTGGACCTGGTCGAAGGCCGCGTCCCGCTCGGCGCGGGGGCTTTTCAGGAATTTCAGCCGCGCGGGGGTGGCATAGAACAGGTCGGCCACCTCGACCCGTGTGCCCTGGGTGCGGGCGGCGGGCTCCACCGGTCGGACGGCACCGGCGTCGATCCGGATGCGCCAGGCGCTGTCCTGGCCGCGCGCCCGGCTGGTGACGGTAAGCCGCGCCACCGACGCGATCGAGGGCAGCGCCTCGCCCCGGAAGCCCAGGCTCGTGATGTGGAAGACATCGTCATCGGGCAGTTTGGAGGTGGCGTGGCGCTCCACCGCCAGGGCCAGTTCGTCGGCGGTCATGCCGATGCCGTCATCTTCCACCGTGATCAGCGTCCGGCCACCGTCCCGCAGGGTGACGTCGATGCGGGCGGCCCCGGCGTCCAGGGCGTTTTCGACCAGTTCCTTGACCGCGGAGGCCGGGCGCTCGACCACCTCCCCCGCGGCGATACGGTTGACGGTGGTGGCGGGCAGCCGGCGGATGCGCGGCGGCGCGGGGCGCGCGGGGCGGGCGGTCATCGCAGCGCCCGCAGCCGGCCGATCAGGGCGGCGGTGGAGGGGTCCAGGGCGCTGGTGTCACCGCTGTCCGCCAGGGTGGCCCGGATCGGCCCGGACAGCTGCTTGCCCAACTCCACCCCCCACTGGTCGAAGCTGTTGATCCGCATCAGCCAGCCGGCCACCGCCACCCGGTGCTCCTCCAACGCCAGATAGGCGCCCAGCGCGTCCGGGGTCAGCCGGTCCAGGATCACGGTGGTCGATGGCCGGCTGCCCGGGAAGGCCCGATGGGGGCCGAGGGCGGCGATCCGGTCCGGCTCCAGCCCGTCGGCAGCCATGCGCGCGACCGCCTCGGCCTCGGTCCGGCCGGCCATCAGCGCCGCCGCCTGGGCCAAACCGTTGGCCAACAGCCGGTCGTGATGCTCGGCCCAGCCATGGTCGGGGGTGGCGATCAGCAGGAAGTCGACCGGGGTGCGGGTGTTGGACTGGTGCAGGTGCTGGAACACCGCGTGCTGGGCGGTGGTACCGACCTCGCCCAGCACCAGGGGGGCTGTCGGGCCGATCACCGGTTGGCCGTCCAGCCGGATCCGCTTGCCGTTACTTTCCATCTCCAACTGCTGGAGATAGGCCGGCAGGCGCCGCAGCCGCTGGTCATAGGGGATCACCGCCCGGCCGCCCAGGCCCAGATAGACCGTGTTCCAGACCGAGACCAGCGCCAGAAGCACCGGCAGACAGTCCTCAAGCGGCGTGTCCAGGAAATGCCGGTCCAGGGCCCGGGCGCCGGACAGCAACTCCTCGAACCGGGCCGGGCCGATCCGGATCGCCGCCGCCAGGCTGACCGGCGACCACAGGGAGAACCGCCCGCCGACCGCGCCGTCGAAGGGGAAGATCCGCGCCTCATCGATGCCGGCCGCCCGTGCCCGGTCCGGGCGGGACGTGGCCGCGGCCAGATGCGTCGCCAGCGCCTCGGCGCCCAGGGCCGCGCGCAGCCAACCCGCACAGGCCTGGTGATTGGCGGTGGTCTCCTCGGTGGTGAAGCTTTTCGACGCCGTGACCACCAGGGTCCGGCGCGGGTCGCAGACGGCCAGGGCCCGGTCCAGGCCATGGCCGTCGATATTGCCGACGCAGATCAGCCCCGGGGCGGTGTCGTCATCGGCACCCAAGCCATCGGCGATCAGTTCCGGCCCCAGCCCGCTGCCGCCCACCCCCAGATGCAGCACCTGGGTGAACCGCCCGCCATCGGCGCCGGTCGCCGCCCCCTGGCGCACCGCCGTGGCGAAGGCCAGCATGCGGGCGGTCTGGGCGCCGGCCTCGTCGGCGCCTGGGCCGGTGCCGCGCAGGGCCATATGGCTGGCCGGCTGGAACTCGGTCGGGTTGACAATGCCGCCGGTGGCCAGACGCCGCCGGAAGCCGTCCGTGTCCAGGCCCCGGGCCAGGGCCATCAGGGTGTCGATGGCCCCGGGCGGCAGCAATTGCTTGGAGACATCGGCGTGGATCGGCCCCACCGTCCGGCTCAGCCGGGCCACCCGGTCCGGCTCGGCCTGGAAGCAGCCGGGCAGGTCCAGATGCCGGGCGGCACCGGCCAGCTGCCACAGCCGCTCGGGCAGATCGGCGGGGACTTGGGGGGAGGATTCGGTCGGGGTCATCGCCCGCGAAGCGGACCCCGCCGCACCCTGCTTGTCAATCGGGCCGCCGGTCCCGTCACTCCGACGGCGGCGCCAGTTCGGCCTCGGCGATCTCGGCGGCGGTCCGGCGGGCGTCCACGGCGATGCCGTCCAGCTCCGGCGCACCGACCAGAACCATGGTCAGCCCCTCGGGCCGCAGCCGCTCGGCGGCCACCCGGTTCACCTCCGCCAGGGTCACGGCCTCGATCCGGCGGTTGCGTTCGGTGACATGGCTGATTGGGAACCCGTCCACCTGCAGGCGCAACAGCTGGCCGGCGATCCGGCTGGTGGAGGTGAAGCGCAGCGGCCAGGAGCCGGTCAAGAACGCCTTGGCGGCATCCACTTCGGCCGGGGTGACGCCGTTCTGGCGGGCATCGGCCCACAGCTGGCGCAGCACCCGCACCGCCTCGGGCACGAACTCATTGGCCATGTCCGAGCGTACGGTCCACAGCGGCAGGGTCCGGTCCGGGCCCAGGCTGGAGAACACGCCATAGGTCAGGCCCCGGTCTTCCCTGAGCGCCTGGGTCAGGCGGGAGGAGAAGCCGCCGCCGCCCAAGACATGGTTCAGCACGATCGCCGCGTACAGGTCCGGGTCGTCCAGGCTGATCGATCCATGGGCGGCCAACAGCGTGGTCTGGGGGCCCTGCCGTTCGACCACCACGGTGCTGGCCGCCTCCGGTGCGGTTGCTTGGGGCAGGGCATCCACGCCGCCGCCCGCGGGCAGGGCGCCGAACACCTGGTCCAGCACGGCCCCCAATTGGCCGGGCGTGATGTCGCCGGCCGCGGCCACCACCAGGGTGTCGCGGGTGAACCGCCGTTCGGTCAGCGCCACCAGGTCGTCCCGGGTGATCGCCGCCAGGCTGGAAGGCCGGCCCCGGGACGGGCGGGCGAACGGATGGTCGGGGAAGGCCTGGTCATACAGCGCCCGGTTGGACAGCCAGCGCGGGTCGGCGACCCGGCCCCGGATCGAGGCCAGCTGGGCCCGGCGATGGCGGTCCAGGTCCGCTGGGTAGAACCGGGGGGCGGTCAGGGTCTGGGCCAGCAATTGGTAGGCGGTCTCCGCATGCAGGGTGGTGGTCTGCAGGCTGCCCGACAGCACCTCGGCGCCGGCGGAAAAGCCGATTCGGATGCCCTTGTCCTCGGCGGCCTGGCGAAAGGCGTTGGCGTCCAAATCCCCGGCCCCCTCGGTCAGCAGGGACGCGGCCAGGGTGGTCAGCCCCTCCTTGCCGACCGGGTCATGGGCGGTGCCGCCGCGAAAGGCGAATTGCAGGGAGACCACCGGCACGTCGCGGGCTTCCACCAGCCAGGCCTGGATGCCGCCTGGCGAGGTGATCTCGGCCACCTCCTGGGCGTGGGCTTGGGGGGACGCGGCGACCGCCCAAAGGGCCACCAGGGCCAGAACGGGGCGCCAGACTGCAAAGCGGGTCATCATTGGGTCTCCGGGCCGGTGGCGGTGGTCAGGATGCCGGTGACCGACCGGTCGCGGTTCAGATAGGTCGCCAGCACCGCGGCCACATCCTGGGCGGTCACGGCGTCGATGCGGTCGGGCCAGCTTTCCACCGCCTCGATCGAGGCGCCGGTGGTCAGCGCGAAGCCGAACACCCGGGTCGCGAAGCCGATGCTGTCCCGGGCATAGATCGTCTCGATCTTCAGGCGCTCCTTGGCCCGGGCGACCTCGTCCTCGGCGACCCCGTCGGCCAGAACCCGGGCGATCAGGCTGTCCACCGCGGCCTCCAGGGTGGCCATATCGACACCGGGGCGGGGATTGGCGAAGACGCCGAACACCGAATAATCCCGGAGCGAGGTCATCAGATAGGCGCCCGCCGAGGTGGCCAACTGCCGCTCGACCACCAGGTCCTGGTAGAACGGCCCCGACCGGCCGGACAGGATTTCCGCCGCCACATCGGCCGCGGCACCGCCATCGGCGAAACTGTCGGGGTCCGGGCCCAGATATTGCCGTTCCCATTCCGGCTGGCGGACCAGCGGGTCGGCCAGCACCACCCGCCGGGGCGAAGAGGTCTCGGGTTCGCGCGGGCGCAGCCGCTCGGGCACGGGCCGGGAGCCGATCTCACCGAAGGTCCGCTGGGCGACCGGCAGCACCTCGGCCATGGTCACGTCGCCGGAGATCACCAGGATGGCGTTGTTGGGCGCGTAGTAGGTCTCGTAGGCCTGGTTCAAGACCGCCGGGGTCATGGCCGGGATCTCATGTCCCCAGCCGATGATCGGCCGGCCATAGGGGTGGTTTTGGAACAGGGCCGCGAACATCTGCTCGCCCAGCCGGCGGGAGGGGTTTTGCTCGGTGGTCTGGCGGCGCTCTTCCCGGACCACGCTCTGCTCGGTGGCGGCGGTGGCGTTGTCGATGACCAGATTGGCCATCCGCTCGGCCTCCAGCTCCATCATCAACTCCAGCCGGTCGGCGGCGATGGTGGCGAAATAGGCCGTGTAGTCATAGCCGGTGAAGGCGTTGTGGGTGCCGCCGTTCTGGCTGATGATCTGGTCGAACTCACCGTCGGCCAGGTCCTTGGTGCCCCGGAACATCATGTGCTCCAAATAATGGGCAACGCCGCTGAGGCCCTGGGGATCATCGGCGGCACCGATATTGTACCAGACCATATGGTTGATCACCGGCGCCAGGCGGTTGGTCACCACCACGATGCGCATGCCGTTGTCCAGCGTGGCCACCTCGGGGTTGAACACGCCCTGGGCGCGGGCCTGGGGGGCCATCAGGGCCATGGCCAAAAGGGCGGCCAGAGCCAGGATCGCGGCCGGAAGGGCCAGGGGACGTGCCAAAAACCGCATTGGGGGATGCTCCGCGTGCAAAGGGGGGGACCGGGTGCCCGGACCGGCGGGGTTAGCGCTGCTGAACCTCACCGGGCTCAAGCGGGCCGAAAACAAAGTCCAGCACCCGGCCGACCGGGTCGGTGCTGACCACATCGCCGCCCGACGCGGCGTCCGGGTCGCCGGCGGTGGCGCCGGACGAGCCCCGGCGCACGATCACCGGTCCCAGCTGTTCGGAGGCGCGCACCGCCTCGGGCGTGGTGCCCAAGGCGTTGGCCAGGCGCAGCCGCTCGGCCTCGGCCTGGGCGTCCAGGGTTTCGTCGGGCGCATCGCCGTCGCCGAAGAACAGGATGCTGTCGATGAAGTCCTGGTCGCCCGCGGCCAGTTGCGCCGCCTCCTCATCCAGGCGATCCCGGATGTTGGGCTGGACCAGGTCGGCGCCGGCCCGGGTCAGCAAATCGGCTTCGCCGGCGCTGAGCACGGTGATTTCCCCGCTGGACCGCTCCAAGAAGCGCCGGCCGTTGCGTTCGCCGATCAGGATCTCGGCGCCGCGCTGCTGGGGCACCCCTTCCTGGGGCCGGGGCGCGCCCGGCGTGGGCGGCACCAGGTCGAAGCTGGGCGGCACGGCCAGGGGGGCCCGGGTGACGACCTGGAATTCGTCCGGCGTCGACCGGTCGATCGAAAAGGCCGACCGGACATTCTGCCCGCAGGCGGCGGTCACCAGCGCCACCAGGCACAAGCTGGCGACCGGAGCGGGGCGATGGAAGCGGAAGAACGGCACGGGGAAGGTCCTGGACATCAGTGTTTCAGGGTCTGGCGCGGGCGTTACCGCCGGTCTCGATCCGGTCCGAAGATGCTGTCGATCACCAAGGCCGCAACCCCCAGCACAATCGCCGAATCCGCTAAGTTGAAGGCGGGCCAGTGGAACCCGGCCACATGGAAATCAAGAAAATCCACGACCGCGCCAAAAATGAGGCGGTCGAGCAGATTGCCAATGGCCCCGCCCAGCACCGCCGCCACGGCGAAGGCGATGAACGGCCGGTGCGCCCGGGTCAGCCAGATCGCCAGCGCCACCGAGATCGCACCGGTCAGGCCGATCAGGATCCAGCGCGTCGTCTCCTGGCCGGTGTTGAACAGGCCGAAGGAAATGCCGGTGTTCCAGACCAGGACCAGATTGAAGAAGCCTGTCACCGGGATCGGCGGCGCCCAATCGCCCAGCCGCGGCGCCTGCAGCCCGAACACCCCGAACAGGATCCAATATTTGGACGCCTGGGCGGCCAGGAACAGCCCCAAGCCGAACAGGGCGGCCTGGCGCCGCGTGCCCCGGGGCAAGCCATCCATCACTCCGCCGCCTGGCGCCAGGCTTCCACGGCGGCGAAGCAGCGGCGGCAGATGCCGCCCATGGGCACCTCAGCCAGGATTTTCCAGCAGCGCTGGCATTTCTGGCCCTCGGCCAGGGCGGGGGCCACGGCGACTTCCGGCACGTCCTCCAGGGTGAAGGCACCGTCCGGCGCCGGCGTGGTCAGCACCGTGATGCCCGAGGTGATGCAGATGTCGTCGAAATCGACCGTTTCCAGCACCCGGGCGGTCTCCTGGGGGACATGCACGACCGGATGGGCCTGCAAGGACCCGCCGATGCGCTTTTCCGCCCGCTCGACCTCCAAGGCGCCGGTGATCACCCGGCGCACCCGCCGCACGCGCTCCCATTTGGCGGCCAGCTCCGGGCTCAACCACGCCTCGGGCACCTCGGGGAACAGCCGTTCATGCACGCTGCCGCCCTCCTCGCCATGGCGGGTCCACCAGGCCTCCTCGGCGGTGAAGCACAGCACCGGCGCCAGCCACGCGGTCAGGCAGTTGAACACCAGATCCATCACCGTGCGTGCCGCGCGGCGCCGGGGCCCGGCCGGATCATCGCAATACAGGACGTCCTTTCTGACATCGAAGTAAAACGCCGACAGATCCAGCGCGCAAAAGGCGTTCAGGGCTTGGGCCTGGGCGTGAAAGTCATAGTCGGCGATGGTCCGGCGCATCATCCGGTGCATCTACGCC
>CAYNRD010000043.1:0-3813 GCA_964399515.1 uncultured Mycobacteriaceae bacterium
AGGAGCGCGAGCGGAACCTGATCGAGGGCAAGCCGACCTATCTCGACACCGCACCCACCATCGCCGAGATGTCCCAGGTGGCCCTGGCCATCCTGTCCCGGGACCCGGACGGGTTTCTGGCCGTGATCGAGGAGGAGGGGACCGACAACATCGCCAACAACATGAACGCCTTCGGCACTTTGGAGGCGCTGCGCCGGGCCGATGAGGCGGTGGGCGTGCTGCACCAATACGTGGCGGACAACCCGAACACCCTGTTGTTGATGGCGGCGGACAGTGACGCTGCCGGCCTGCAGGTGTTCACCGGCGATGAGGCCCCGGCCGATGGCTGGGTGGCCGCGGCCAGCCCCGGCGGCGGCATCCTGCACGGCCAGCAGGGCACGTTCGGCGACGTGTTCCGGTCCGCGCCCGACGCGGCCGGCGTCTCCCACCCCTATGGCATCGCCTGGACCGGCTACCGGGACGTGGCCGGCGGCATCCTGGTACGCAGCGCGGGCCTGAACCACGGCCTGGTCACCCCGCGCATGGACAACACCGATGTCTACAAGCTGATGTACAGGACCCTGTTCGGCACGGTCCTGGAGTGACGGCCGGCCCCGCGCGCTCCGGGCCGCCGGCTTGCAAACCGGCCGCTATGGGCGTATGAAAAGCGTGCCTAACACAAGGCCGCGCGCGGGAGAGACCGTCGGCGGGGGGCCGAGACGCCACCCCGCACGCCGGCGCCGAAGGAGCAACGTCCCGGAAACTCTCAGGCCCCCGGACTGCGCGCGGGACAGGCACTCTGGAGAGCGGTCTTGGCCCCCCAAACGCGGGCGCCGGCGCCCACCGAAGGAGCAAGCGGCACCCGTGACCCCCGCCATGGCGGGAGGGGCCGCAAAACTCTCAGGTTCCATGACAGAGGGGATCGCCGCCGGCCCCGGCCGGCCCGAACGCCACGCTGTCATGGGGAGTCTGCCGTGCCACACATCGCCGTTTTGGGGGCCGGGATCACCGGCATCACCACCGCCTATGCCCTGCTAAACCGCGGGTTCGAGGTCACAGTATTCGAACGGCAGCGCTATGCCGCCATGGACACCTCCTTCGCCAATGGCGGGCAGTTGTCCGCCTCCAACGCCGAGGTGTGGAACAGCCTGTCCACGGTGCTGAAGGGCCTGAAATGGATCGCCCGCGCCGACGCGCCGTTGTCGGTCAACCCCCGGCCCAGTTGGCACAAATACTCCTGGATGGCCGAATTCCTGGCCAACATCCCCCACTACCGCCGCAACACCATCGAGACCGCCCGGCTGGCGATCGCCGCCCGCACGCCCCTGTTGGAGCATGCGGCGCGGGAGGGCATCCACTTCGACCATGAGGCGCGCGGCATCCTGCATGTCTATCCGGACCGGGCCGGCTTTGCGCACGCCCAGGGGGTCACGGCCCTGTTGGCCCAGGCCGGGCTTGAGCGCCGGCCGGTGACACCCGAGGAGATTCGCGCCCTGGAGCCGACCCTGACCGGCCCGCTCCATGGCGGTTTCTATACCGAAAGCGACTTCACCGGGGACATCCACCGCTACACCACCGGCCTGGCCGAGGCGTGCGCCCGGCGCGGCGCCAGCCTGCTGTTCGAAACCGAGGTCGGTGCCGTCCGGCACCGGGATGGCGCGCCGGAGATCACCTGGACCGGGCCGGACGGTGCTCGCCAGCAGGGCCGTTTCGACGGCGTCGTGGTCGCGGCCGGGGTCGCCAGCCGGGGCCTGGCCCGCCAATTCGGCGACCGGGTCAACATCTATCCGGTCAAGGGCTATTCGGTCACCGTCTCCCTGACCGACGCCGAAAGCCAGGCGGCGGCGCCATGGGTCAGCCTGTTGGATGACGGCGCCAAGATCGTCACCAGCCGCCTGGGGGCGGACCGGTTCCGCATCGCCGGCACGGCGGAATTCAACGGCACCAACCGGGACATCCGCGCCGACCGCATCCGGCCGCTGGTCGACTGGTGCCAGGCCTGGTTCCCGGGCGTGTCCACCGAACAGGTGGTGCCCTGGGCCGGCCTGCGCCCGATGATGCCGAACATGATGCCCCGTGTCGGCCCCGGCCGCCGCCCGGGCGTGTTCTACAACACCGGCCACGGCCATTTGGGGTGGACCCTGTCCGCCGCGACCGCGGAACTGGTCGCCGACGCGGTGCTGGCGGCGGACGTCAAACGGCCCGCGCGCGCTGGGCGCCGGGCTGCGGGAGCCCATCCGGCCCGCGCCTGATCGCGCGCATCACACGGTGTTTTCAACACCCGGTTCCCTTGACCGTCGGAACGCCAGGGCGCTTGATAGGTGCTCTGGCGTCCCCAGACCGTCCGGTTTGGCGCGGGCGCCCATCATGAACGGGCCCGACCGGCGGCGGCCATGCCGCCCGCACAACGGGCCCGGCCCCGACCCGAACAGGAGGTCCCACCCCGCTATGACCCGTCACACCCCGTCCCCGCCCGGCACGCTCTTGGCCGGTGCGGCGCTCGTCGCCCTCGCCGCCCTGTCACCGGTCGCCGAGGCCCACGCCGAAGACACCTTCAAGCTGGGCCTGGTGTCGTTCTTCTCCGGCGGCGTGTCCGGGCCGGTGGGCATCCCGTCCCGCAACGGGGCCGACCTGATCATCAAGGCCGCCAATGAGGGCACGCTGCCGGCCCCCTATTCCAGCGACAAGGGCTTCGCGGGCGCCATCATCGAGCCGATCTATTCCGACGAGGCGGTGCCCGCCGCCGACCGGGTGACCGAGTTCCGCAACCTGGCCGAGCGCAGCGAGGTGGACGCGGTGATCGGCTATGCGTCGTCCGGCTCCTGCCTGGCGGTGGCGCCGGTGGCCGAGGAACTGCAGGTCCTGACCATCCTGTATTACTGCGGCACCGTCCGGATCTTCGAAGAGAACGACTACTCTTATGTGTTCCGCAGCATGGCGACCGCCGATGTGGAGAACATCGGCGCCGCCCGCTACATCGCCGACACCCGCCCGGACCTGTCCTCCATCGCCGGCATCAACCAGAACTATGCCTGGGGCCAGGACAGCTGGCGGGACTTCCACCTGTCGCTGGCCAAGCTGCGCGACGGGGTGGAAATCGTCGATGAGCAGTGGCCGCAGCTGTTCGCCGGCCAGTACGGCGCCGAGATCACGGCCCTGTCCCGGGCCCGGGCCGATGTGGTCCACTCCTCCCTGTGGGGCGGCGACATGGAGGCGTTCATCCTGCAGGCGGCCCCGCGCGCCTTCTTCCAGCAGCAGCCCGTGATCCTGACCACCGGCGCCACCGCCATCTACCGGCTGACCGACCAGATCCCCGAAGGCACCATCATCGGCGCCCGCGGTCCGGGCGGGCTGTTCGCGCCCGACACCGAGTTGAACCGCTGGTTCCGGGCCGAATACGAGAAGACCTACGGCGAAGTGCCGACCTTCCCGGCCTATTACATGGCCCAATCGGTGCTGGCGCTGCGCGCGGCGGCCGAGAAGGCGGGCGCGGGCGATGCCGAGAGCATCCGCCAGGCGCTGGTCGGCATCGAGTTCGAAAGCCCGTCGGGCACGATCACCTTCGCCCGGGGCAACGGCCACCAGGCGATCACCGATTTCGCGCTTGGCACCTACAGGGTGGTCGATGGCCAACCCACCGTGGACAACGTCATCCGCTACGCCGCGGAATGCGTGAACCCGCCGGCGGGCATGAAGTCGATCGAGTGGATCGAAGCCGGCTTCCCCGGCGCCAAGTGCTGACCATCCGGCGTCCGAACCGGGGCGGGCCGGGGGGGGGGGGGGGGGGGCGGGGGGGCGGGGGGGGGGCGGGCGGCGCCCCGCGGCCGGCGGCCG
>CAYNRD010000043.1:3823-10200 GCA_964399515.1 uncultured Mycobacteriaceae bacterium
CCGGGTGCCCCGGCCCGGCGCGTTTCAAGGCGTGCCCAAGCCCCAGGGCGTGCCCGAGTCTCAAGGAGTCCCGGCCGATGATCCTGGCCGATCTGGTCGCCCTCACGGTCGACAGCCTGATCTACGCGTCCTACCTGTTCCTGGTCGCGTCCGGGCTGACCCTGATCTACGGAGTCATGCGCATTCTGAACATGGCCCATGCCGGCTTCTACGCCCTGGGGGCGTACGCGGCCGCCTGGGGGGTGGGGGAGTATGTGCAGACCGGCGGGCCGGAGGCGGTCACCTATCTGATCCTGGCGGTGGCGGCGGTGCTGGTTGGTGCCGCCTTCGGCCTGGCGGTGGAGTACGGCCTGCTGCGCTTCATGTATGGCCGGGACGAGATCGTCATGCTGATCCTGACCTACGGCCTGTTGCTGGTGTTCGAGGATCTGACCAAGCTGATCTGGGGCCCGCAGGCCTATTACGCCTTCCAGCCCTATGGCCTGTTGGGCAATGTCGATTTGGTCGGCCATTTCGTCATCGTCTACGACCTGGCGCGGATCGCGGTCGCCGGTGCGGTGGCGGCGCTGTTGTGGTACGGGCTGAACCGGACCCAACCGGGCAAGCTGTTGCGGGTGGTGATCCATGACCGGGAAACCGCGTCGGCCATGGGCATCAATGTCAGCCTGGTGTTCCGGATCACCTTCGTGCTGGGCTGCGTGCTGGCCGCCTTCGGCGGTGCCTTGGTGGCGCCGGCGATCGCCGTCCAGCAGGGCATCGGCATCGAGGTGATCGTGCTGGCCTTCGCGGTGGTGGTCACGGGTGGGCTGGGGTCGATCGCGGGGGCGCTGGTCGGCGCGCTGATCGTCGGCTTCGTGCGCACCTTCGCCATCTTTTACTTCCCCCAGGCCGAGCTGTTCGTGATCTACGGCGTCATGGCTCTGGTCCTGGCCTTCCGGCCCCAGGGTCTGTTCGCCCTGCCGGCCGCCCGCAAGATCTGACCGGAACCGATCCCCGATGACTGTTCTCTCCTCCGATCCCGGCACCACGGGCGGCCCAATCGACCGGGGTGCGCGCTTGCGCGCCTACGGCATCCTGGCGGCGGTGGCGCTGATGCTGGCCCTGACCGCTGTGGTGCCGACCTGGTTCGCGTGGCTGACCATTTCGGCCCTGGGCAAGGCGTTCGTGGTGGTCGGCGTGGTCACCCTGATGCGCACCGGCTTGGTCAGTTTCGGCCAGGGCTTGTATTTCTGTGTCGGCGGCTACGCGGTCGGGCTGACCGCCAATTTCATCGGCATCCGGGAGATCGCGGTGTTGTTGCCCCTGGCGGTGATCGCCTCGGTGCTGATCAGCATTCCCTTGGGCTGGCTGTTGTGCCGGTATCGGGACATCTTCTTCGCCATGTTTTCCATGGCGCTGTCCATGATCCTGTATGGCGTGCTGGTGAAATCCGCCGGGCTGGGCAGCACGGACGGGTTCAACGTGCCGCGCCCGTCCTTTTTGGGCTTCACGCCGGAGACGGTCGAGACCGCCGGGCTGCTTCTGTACGCGGTCGCCGTGGTGCTGGCCGGGATCGTGGCGTTCTTGATCGACCGGTTCTACCGGTCCGAGTTGGGCTTCGCGGGGGAGGGCGTGCGGGAGAACGAAATCCGCGTCGATTATCTGGGGGTGTCGCCGCGCCGGGTGCTGTGGGCCAATTACGTCATCGCCGCCGGGCTGGGCGGGTTGGGCGGCGGCATCATCGCCTTGGTCAACGGCCATATCGATCCGGAGATGGCGTTCTGGACCCAGTCGGGCGAATTCGTGTTCATAGCACTGCTGGGCGGCACCGGCAGCTTCGCGGCCCCCTTCGCCGGGGCTGCGGTGTTCGAACTGGTCCGGTCTTACGCCTTGGAACTGACTCCGGATTTCTGGCGCATGATCCTGGGTGCGGTGCTGATCGCGGTGATCGTGTTCATGCCGCGCGGGCTGTATTCCCTGTTCGCGCGCAAGCCGGGGAGCTGACGCCATGGCCACCGCCGCCCCGATCCTGGAAACCGTGGACTTGGAAAAGACCTTCGGCGCCGTGGTCGCCGCGGGCGACATCAACGTTAAGATCCACGCCGATGAGGTGATCGGCGTGATCGGTGCCAATGGTGCGGGCAAGACCACCTTCATCAACATGGTCACCGGCTATCTGAAGCCGTCCTCGGGCAAGATCCTGTTCGAGGGGCGGGAGATCACCGGCGCTTCCCCCCGCAAGGCGACTCGGATTGGCATTCGCCGGTCATTCCAGATCGTGCAACTGTTCGCGGAACTGACCGTGATGGAAAACATGCTGATCGCCGCGTCCATGCAGCGGTCGGCGCCGCTGACCCTGCTGGCGCCGATCCACACCCCGGCGAACGAGGCCGCGGCGCGCCAGGCGTTGGCCGATTACGGCATCGACGGCCACGCCGACCAGATCGTCTCGACCCTGGCCCAAGGGGTGCGCAAGCTGCTGGACATCGCCATGGCCTTGGTCTCGGCGCCGAAGCTGTTGCTGTTGGACGAGCCCACCTCCGGCGTCGCGGCGGAGGAGAAGTTCGACCTGATGGACACGGTGATGGCCGGCGTCCGGAAATCGGGCGCGGCCTGCCTGTTTGTCGAGCACGATATGGAGATCGTCGAGCGCTACGCCACCCGGGTGCTGGCCTTTTATGACGGCCGGATTATCGTGGATGGACCGCCGGCCGAGGCCCTGGCCGACCCACGGGTGAAGCAATACGTGGTCGGCGAGGAGCCGCACCGCCACGCCGCCGGGGGAGCCTGACCCATGCTGGAGGTGAACGGGCTTTCGGTCGATATCGGGCCGGTGTCGATCCTGCGCGATGTCAGCCTGTCGGTGCCGACCGGCCGCATGGTCGGGCTGATCGGCCGCAACGGCGCCGGCAAGACAACCTTGCTGCGCTCGGTCATGGGGCTGATCCAGCCCAAATCCGGCGCGATCCACATCGACGGCGCCGATTTCACCAAGACGCCCGGCCATACCCGGGCGCGCACCCGGGTGGGGTTCATGCCCGAGGCACGCAACCTGGTCCCGGACCTGCTGGTCGAGGAGAATGTGCGCGTGCCCGGCTGGGCATCGGACCTGGAGGATTTGGAGGACCGGCTGGCCTGGGTGTATGGCCTGATGCCCGAGGTGGCGGGCTTCGCCCAGCGCCGGGCCCTGTCGCTGTCCGGCGGCCAGCAAAAGCTGGTCGCCCTGGCCCGGGCGCTTCTGATCGGCAAGAAGCTGCTGCTGCTGGACGAGCCATTCGAGGGCGTGGCACCGGCCCTGTCCCGCCGCCTGGTCGATGTCATCGACACCTTGAAGGGGGAGGGGCTGTCGGTGCTGATCGCGGAATCCGATTCCGCCCACACCACGGGGCTGGTCGACGACACCTATGTGATCGAGCGCGGCGCGGTTAACAAACGGTAACATTAACTGGGTGTTTGGATGGGTCCTCGGCGGGCGGCCAGCCCGGATACTAAGCCGAGGCCTTGCTATACAATTGCTATTATCTCTATCCATTAGAACAGGATTTCGAAGAATTCAAAAAATGTAAGTCTGATCCCTGCGGGGGTGTGGCGGCGCGAAGGGCGCCCGGTCACCGGCAAGGGGCTTACGCATGCGCGACGAATACCGGCAGTTCGACGGCACCGGCCAGACGGTGGCGGTGATCGACACCGGCTGGGGGGCCGGCTTCGGGGCCGATGCCGTGATCCACCAGTGGGATTTCGCCGACCAGGATGGCGACGCCGCCAGCCCCGTCCGGTACAGCCATGGCGGGCTGGTGGCCGGCGTGTTGCTGGACACGGCACCGGACGTGGACATCATCCACCTGAAGGTGTTCGGGGATGCGGGCGGGTCGGCGGCGCCGGCGGTCCTGGCCATGGCGATCGATTGGGTGCTCGACCACGCCGACGCCCATGGCATCACGGCGGTGAACCTGTCGCTGGGTGGCGGGCGGGAACACGGGCAAACGGTCACGTCCCTCAGCGACGGCTTTGAAGCGCTGGCCGACCAGGGGGTCGCGGTGTTCGCGGCGACCGGCAATCTGGGCGGTGTCGGCATCAGTCAGATGGCCACCTCGCCGGGGGTGATCCCGGTGGGGGCGGTCGATGCCAAGGGCACGCTGGCCGCGTTCAGCCAGCATCATCCGGACCTGGTCGATCTGTACGCCCTGGGCGTTTCGGTCGGCGTGACCGACCTGGACGGCGACATCCATGTCGCCCGCGGCACCAGCTTGGCCGTCCCCCATGCGGTCGGCGCCTATGTCTCCGTGCGGGAGGCGTCCGAAACCCTGACCGGCGAACCGATCACTCCGGAGCAGTTCCTGGATCTGGCCGTGTCGGCGGGAGAGGCCGTGGGCGGCGCGGCGGGCGGGGTTGTCGTCGATGCCGATCGGCTGGTCGCGGCCTATGTGGACAGCCTGGCCCCGGCCGACGGCCCGGACCCGGCCGGGGCAGGCGATGCGGCCGAGGCCCCAGCCCCCGACGAGCCCGCCCCGGCCGCCGAGCCCGCCCCCGCCGTCGATACCCCCCCGGAGGTGTTCGACCGGCAGATCGGTGCTGGCGGCGGCGCCCGGGGCGATCGCGGCTGGCTGGACGAAACCCTGACCGGGGGCGCGGGCAGCGACCGGTTCGGGATCAATTACGGCGACGACGTGTTGACGGGCGGCGGCGGCTCGGACGTGTTCGCGTTCAACTCCGCCTCCGGCGATGACCGGATCACCGATTTCGACCCCGGACAGGACTTCCTGGATTTGGGCTATTGGGCCGCTTGGGCGGATCTGCGCGCGGTGGATGGGGATACGGTGATCTCCATCTACGACGACCGGGCCACGGTCACCCTGGTCGGCGTGGCGGAGGAGGATTGGGCCCTGATCCGGGATGCCCAGGCCGGTGCGGTGCTGGGCTGACCGGATTGATCGGCGCTTTGCGCCGGCGGCGGTCGGTGCGACAACCGCCGGATGACCGCGCGCGCCCAAAACCTCACCGGCCCCTTCGGCGTTGGTAACCCCTACCTGCTTTTGACCTTCACGGCGCTGTGCTGGGCCGGCAACGCCATCGCCGGGCAATTGGCGGTGGGCGAAATCTCGCCCATGGCGCTGGTGCTGGCGCGGTGGGTGCTGGTCATGGCGATCCTGTGGCCGCTCTATGGCGGCCAGGTCCTGGCCCACTGGCGCACCGCCCGGCCCCATATGGGCCGCATCCTGACCATGACGGTGCTGGGCTTCACCGGGTTCAACGCGCTGTTCTACATCGCCTCCCACTACACGTCGGGCGTCAACATCGGCATCCTGCAGGGCTCCATGCCGGTGTTCGTGCTGGTGGGGGTCGCGATCTTTTACGGCACCCGGGTGACCGGCCGGCAGGCGGCGGGCGTGCTGACCACCCTGATCGGCGTGATCCTGGTCGCGACCCAGGGCAACCCGGCATTGGTCCTGGCCGCCGGCATCAACCCGGGCGACGGGCTGTTCCTGATCGCGTGTGTGTTCTACTCCGCCTACACCATCCTGCTGCAGCGGCGGCCGGCCATGCCGGGGGCGGTGTTCTTCACCCTGCTGGCGCCGATCGCGACCCTGACCTCGGTGCCGTTGGTGATCGCGGAAGCCGCCCTTGGCCAGACCTTCGTGCCAAGCTTGGAGGGCTGGCTGGTCACGCTGTTCGTGGCGGTGTTCCCCAGCTGCCTGGCGCAGTTGGCGTTCCTGCGCGGGGTTGACCTGATCGGCGCCGGCCGGGCCGGAGTGTTCATCAACCTGGTGCCGGTGTTCGCGGCGTTCCTGGCCGTCGCCATCCTGGGCCAAAGCTTCGGCTGGTTCCATGGCGTGGCGCTGGCGCTGGTTCTGGGCGGCATCGCCCTGGCCCAGTCCGGCCAGTCCCGATCAAGTCGGTGACCGTCCAACCGACCGGTTCGGTCCCGCTGTCAAGGAACAAAATGTCGTAGATTCGGCGTGAGCGGCACCGTTCCAGGCATTTTTCTAGCTTGTAGTGAACAAAATTTGATGATGTTGTGGCGACCACTTGGGGTGCGCACGCGCGGACCCCGACTCGCGTTCGACCGCTTGACGGGCCGGGCAGCCGCCCGGACGCCACGCTTTGTTCGTAAGCAAAAACAAAAACAAAAAGAACCGCCAACAGAGAGGAACTCCCGATGAGCAATAGCTCCGACCGGAACGAGTACTGGTCCTCGAACATCCGTATCGTCACAATCTGTCTGGTCATTTGGGCCTTGGTGTCCTTTGGCTTCGCAATCATCCTGCGCCCATTGTTGTCCGGCATCACGTTCGGCGGCACGGATCTGGGCTTCTGGTTTGCCCAGCAGGGATCGATTTTGTGCTTCCTGGCCCTGATCTTCTTCTACGCCTGGTTCATGAACGGGCTGGATCGCGCAC
>CAYNRD010000044.1:0-10102 GCA_964399515.1 uncultured Mycobacteriaceae bacterium
ACCACCAGGATATTCATGATCTTGGCCCTCCCCAATTGCGACGGGCTTGTATCGCGACCGGCCCCATGGGATGCAAGGCCGATGTCCGACACCCCGCCAGGCCTGAGCAATTTGCCGGAGTTTTCCGTGGCCGAAATCTCGGCGGCGGTGAAATCGGTGGTCGAGGGCGGCTTCCAGCATGTGCGGGTGCGGGGGGAGATCTCCCGGCCCAAGATCCCCAGTTCGGGCCATCTCTACCTGACCCTGAAGGACGACCGCGCGGTTCTGGACGCGGTGTGCTGGCGCGGCACCGTCGCCCGGCTGGGCCTGCGGCCCGAGGACGGCATGGAGGTGATCTGCACCGGCCGGCTGACCACCTATGCCGGCCAAAGCAAGTATCAGATGGTCATCGAGCGGATGGAATTGGCGGGCGAAGGCGCGCTTCTGAAGCTGCTGGAAGACCGCAAGAAGCGCCTGGCCGCCGAAGGCCTGTTCGACCCGGCCCGGAAACGCGCCGTGCCGATGCTGCCGGCGGTGATCGGCGTGGTCACCTCCCCAAGCGGTGCGGCCATCCGGGACATCCTGCACCGGATCCAGGACCGCTGCCCGCGCCGGGTTCTGTTGTGGCCGGTGCCGGTCCAGGGGGAGGCGGCGGCGGCCAGGATCGCCGAGGCCATCCAAGGCTTCCCGGACGCGGCCCCCAGGCCGGAGGTCTTGATCGTCGGCCGCGGCGGCGGGTCGCTGGAAGACCTGATGGCCTTCAACGAGGAGGTGGTGGTGCGCGCTGTCGCCCGCTGCCCGATCCCGGTGATCGCCGCCGTCGGCCATGAGACCGATACCACCCTGATCGACCTGGCCGCCGATCTGCGCGCGCCGACCCCGACCGCCGCCGCGGAACTGGCCGTGCCGGTGCGGGCCGACCTGATGGCCCGGCTGGCCGAGGCCGACAGCCGGCGCCTGGGTGCCATGACCCGGGCGGTCGGCGAGCGCCGGGCGCGTGTCGAGGGCCTGGCCCGGGGCCTGGCCGATCCGGTGCGCCTCTTGGAGGGCATGGCCCAAAGGCTGGACCATCGCGGCGAACGCCTGGACCAGGCGCTCCGCCTTGGGCTGGAGCGAAGAACGGCCAGGCTGCACCAGATCTGCGGCCGGCTGGTGCATCCGCGGCAACGCTTGGCGGATGAGGCCCGGCGGTTGGCGCGGTTGCGCCTGCCAGCAGCCGCCCTGTCCGAGCGGCTGGATCGGCACGGCCAGGGCTTGGTGGAGTGGCAACGGCGCCTGGATGGGGCCGCGGCGCGGGCGCTGGAGGGGTTGCGCGCGCGACTGGACCGGGCGGGCAGGCTGTTGGAAACCCTGTCCTACAAGCGGACCCTGGCGCGCGGCTTCGCCGTAGTCCGGGGCCGGGACGGAGCCGTGATCCGACACGCCGCGGCGATCGAAGCCGGGAGCGAATACCGGCTGGAACTGGCCAATGGCGATGCGGCGGTGATCGGCGCCGGCACGCCGAAACCAGCACCGGAACCAGCACCCAAGGCAAAGAAGCCGGCCGCCGCGCGCAGGCCGACCCCCCAAGCCAGCCTGTTCGACGCCACCGACCCCTGACCCGCCACGGCCGGACCGCATGTCCCTGCGGATTTCGACAAAGCCAGCTTCCACACGGTTCAACAGCGCGGGCAGACAGGTTTCGAGCCCCTGCTGCTTGGCCTCGCCGCGGGCAAGCTCGATCCGTGCGCGGGGTTACCCGCCCCCCTTGTCTCACATGCGGGACTCCGGAAGATCACCATCGGCTCTTGGCGCCGCGGTCAAGCGCGCGTCCAGGAACGCCCCCACCGCATCCGGCGCATCAAACCGGCACGTGACCGTTACGACCGCCGTGCGTTCCCGCACATGGGCCGGCAGGCGCACCCAGTCCTTCTCCGTGGTGACCAAGCGCGCGCCCAGCCGGTCCGCGTCTCGGGTCAGGCGATCCAGATCCCGGGTGGAGTAGGGATGATGGTCCGGAAAGGCCCGGGTGGCGGCAAGCGGGATGCCCTGGTGGCGCAGGGTGGCGAAAAACCCCTCCTGATGGCCGATGCCGGCGAAGGCCAGCACCGGCCCCGAGTGTTTTAGGGGGTCGCTGGTGCCAGAAGGCTCCAACCGGGCCGTGAAGACCGGAAGCCCGGCCCGCTCGGCGTGCCGGCGCACCGCGGCCTCCCCAGCGGGTGTTTGGCCGGGCCGGTGCAGGATCACCACGGCGTCGGCCCGGGCCAGCCCCCTGGCGACCGGCTCCCGCAGCGGGCCGGCCGGATGCACCCGGCCATTGCCGAAGCCGCGGGACCCGTCGGCCACCACCAGCGAACAGGTCTTGGCCAGGCCCGGATTCTGGAAGCCGTCATCCAGGATCAGCAGCGACGCACCGGCCCGGGCGGCCAAACGGGCGCTGGGCCGGCGGTCGGCGCCAATCCATACCGGCGTGCCGTCCCGGGCCAGCATCAGCGCCTCGTCACCGATCCGGGCCGCGCCGTCGGCGGTGGGATCGGCCCGGTGGGGCCCGCGCACCCGGCCGCCATGGCCACGGGTCAGGATATGCGGGCGGTGCCCGGCCCCGGCCAGCATGGCGGCGAGCGCGCGCACCACCGGCGTCTTGCCGCTGCCGCCGGCGGTCAGGTTACCGACGCACAAAACCGGCACCGGCGCGGCTTCCGGCCGGGACAGGCGCCAGCGCAGCCAGCCGGCGGCAGCATAGGCCCAGGCGGCTGGCCCCAGGACCGCACTGGCCAGCCCCGGCGGCCGTCCCCAGAAGGCGGGCGCCTTCACGGTGCGGACGCCGGCAGCATCGGCGCCAAATCGGCCAGGATGCGGTCCAGGACCTGGGCCTGGGCCTGGGCGGCGGCGCGGGCCTTCGCTCCTGTCGCCCGTGCCCCGTCAGGGTCCCGCAGATGCTGGGCCACGGCTTGGGCCAGGGGATCGGCACCCGTCACGGCCTCGGCACCGCCCGCCGCGATCAGGGCGTCCGCCGCCTCCCTGGGTTTGTCCATATGGGGACCGAACAGCACCGGCTTGCCCAGCAGCGCCGGCTCCAGCGGGGTGTGCCCGCCGATACCATCCCGAAACGATCCGCCCACGGCCACCACCTGGGCCGCCGCGATCAGCACCCCCATCTCCCCCAGCCGGTCGGCCAGATAGACCGCGACCCGGTCCGTGACCGGATCATCAAGGCTGCGGCGGGCAAGGGCCCATCCCCGGTCACGGGCCAAATCGGCGATCGCCGCCGCCCGCTCCACATGGCGCGGCGCCAGGATGGTCAGCACATCGGGCCATTCGGCGGCCAGGCGGGCATGGGCCTGAAGCGTGATCTCATCCTCGCCCGGGTGGCTGGAGGCGAACAGCCACACCGGCCGGGCGCCGATTTGGCCGGTGAGCGCGGCCAAGCCCTCGGCATCGATCGGCAGCGGCGGGCTGGCCGCCTTGATGTTGCCGCCGTCGATCAGGCGTGTGGCGCCCAAGGCCCGATATTTCTGGGCTTCGCCCGGCCCGCGCGGCGCGATCGCCGCGAGGCTGCGCAGAAGCCGGGCCGCCACTGGCCGGGCCGCCCGCCAGCGCCGGAAGCTGCGCTCGGACATCTGGGCGTTGATCAGGGCGGTCGGGATGCCGCGCCGGGCCAAGGCGGTGATCCAGCCGGGCCACAACTCGGATTCGACCAGGATCACGGCCTGGGGCCGCCAGTGGTCCAAAAACCGCCCAATGGCCGATGGCGTGTCCACGGGCGCGAACTGATGCCGGGCCCGGTCCGGCAACAGCGGGGCGATGGTCGTGGCCGCCGACACGGTGCCTGTGGTCAGCAGCACGGACAGGGCGCTGTCCCTGGCCAGCAGCCGGTCGATCACCGGCAGGGTGGCCCGGGCTTCGCCCAGGCTGACCGCGTGCAGCCAGACCACCCGCCCGTCCGGCCGGGTCAGGCCCGGGATCCCCAGCTTCTCCCGGTAGCGGTGCGGGTCTTCCTTGCCCCGTTTGGCCCGGTGGCGCAGCAGGGCCGGCACAAGCGGCCCAACCAGCCGCCCGGCCAGGCCGTAGGCGACCAGAACCGCCCCCGCACCGGTCACGCCGCCTCTCGAATTGGGGTCAGATTGTCCAGGAACTGCTGTGAGGAGGCGGCCCAGGAATACCCCTCGGCAAAGCGCCGACAGGCGTCGCGGTCCAAGGGCAGCGCCTGGTCGATCGCCAGGCCCAGATCCTCGGACAACACCCCGACCGGGGCCGTGCCGATCACATCCACCGGGCCTTGCACCGGGAACGCCGCCACCGGCACACCGCAGGCCAGGGCCTCGACCAGCACCAGCCCGAAGGTGTCGGTGCGTGACGGGAACACGAAGACATCGGCGGCCGCGAAATGGTGCGCCAACGCGTCCCCATATTGGGGGCCGGTGAACACCACCTCGGGGTAGGCCCGCTTCAGCCGGGCCAGGTCCGGCCCGCCGCCGACGACCAGCTTGGTACCCGTGCGGGCGGCGGCGCAGTCCACCTTCAGGAACGCTTCCAGGTTCTTTTCCGGCGCCACCCGGCCCACATACAGCATCACCGGGCGTTTCAGGCCCAGATCGGCCCCGGGCTGGGGCCGGAACAGGTCCAGATCGACGCCGCGGGTCCAACGGACCAGGCCGCCGAAATCCCGGTCGGCCAGGCTGCGCTCCAGGCTGGGGGTGGCGACCATGGTCCGGCAGGCCGCGCCATGGAACCGGCGCAGCACCGCATAGCTGACCCCGGTGGGGATCGCCCAGCGCACGGCCAGGTATTCCGGGAACTGGGTGTGGAAGGAGGTGGTGAACGACCAGCGCCGGTCCCGGCAATAGGCCCGGGTCGCCCAGCCCAGCGGCCCTTCGGTCGCAATGTGGATGCAATCGGGCCGGAAATGGCTGATCATCCGGCGCAGCTTGTAGCCCGGCCACAGCGCCAGGCGGATTTCCGGGTAGCTGGGCGCGGGCACGGCCCGGAACCGGTCCGGGCCGATCACCTCGACCACATGGCCCTGGACACGCAGGATGTCCGCCGTGGTGTCCAGGGTGCGGACCACGCCATTGACTTGGGGTTTCCAGGCGTCTGAGACGATCAGGATGCGCATGAAGGCCGGGGCGAAGGGGGATTGGCCCGAGCGGGCGGGGATTACTCGGCGGCGACCCGGCTGGACGGGGCCGTCTGGAGGGCGGGCAGTGTGCCCAGGCTTTGTTGGGTGTCGGTCCAGCGCACCAGTTCCAAGGTGCCGTCATCATGCTCGACCAGGGCCGTGCAACTCTCCACCCAGTCGCCGTCATTGCAATAGACGATCCCGGACATGGACTTGAATTCGGCGGTGTGAATGTGCCCGCAGATCACCCCGTCCAGGTCGCGCCGCCGCGCCTCGTCGGCCAAGGCGGTCTCGAACCGGCCGATGAACTCGACCGCCTTCTTGGCGCGCGCCTTCATGTACGCGGACAGCGACCAGTAGGAAAAGCCCATCTTGCGGCGGAACAGGTTGACCCAGGTGTTCAGGCCCAGCAGCAGCACATAGGCCGTATCGCCGATCAGGGCGATCCATTTGGCGTACTTCACCACCACATCGTACTGGTCGCCATGGATGACCAGAAAGCGCCGTCCGTCCGCGGTTTCGTGCACCAAGTCATCGACGATGGAGATGGCGCCGAAATCCATGCCGTTGAACTGGCGCACGCCCTCGTCATGGTTGCCGGGCAGGTAGTAGACCTTGGTGCCCTTGCGGGCCTTGCGCAGCAGCTTTTGCACCACGTCGTTGTGGGATTGCGGCCAATACCAGCTTTTCTTCAGCCGCCAGCCATCCACGATGTCGCCGACCAGATACAGCCGGTCCGAATCCGTATTCTTGAGGAAATCCAGCAGATAGTCGGCCCGGCTGGCCCGGGTGCCCAAATGGACATCGGAAATCCAAATCGCCCGATAGTGGGTCGGTGTCGCGGCGGCGCCCAGCTTTTCAACGGCCATGGTGCAAAGTCCTGCCGGGTGGTGTCCGAGTCCCCAAAGGGTATTCGGATTTCCCTATGGCCCCGCTCCCGTCATGCCGTCCACCCGGACGGTCGGTGCGTCGATGCCGTATTTATAGCGCAGGTCGTCGGCGACGGTGATCGCCTTTAGCATGTCGGCCAGGTTGCCAGCCACGGTCACCTCGCAGACCGGGTAGGCGATCTCGCCATTCTCGATCCAGAACCCGGACGCCCCGCGGGAGTAGTCACCGGTGGTCTGGCTGTAGGTCATGCCCATCATCTGGGTGATCAGCAAGCCGGAGCCCACGGCCTTGATCAACGCGTCCCGGCTGACCGTGCCCGGGCTCAGCGACAGGTTGGTGGGCGACGGGCCGGGCGGGCCCGAGGTCCCGCGGGAGGCGTGACCCGTGGGGGACAGCCCCAACTGGCGGGCCGAGCGCAGGTCCAGGACCCAGCTTTTCAGCACCCCATCCTCGACCAGCGCCATGGGGCCGTTGGCCAACCCCTCGGCATCGAACGGCTTCGACCGCAGGCCGCGCGCCCGGTGCGGATCATCAATGATGTCGATGCCCGCCGGCAGGATCCGCTCCCCCATGCGGTCTTTCAGAAAGCTGGTGCCGCGGGCGATCGCGGTGCCGGAAATGGCCCCCACCACATGGCGGATCAGGCTGTTGGACACCCGTGGGTCGTAGACCACCGGCACCCGGCAGCTGTCGATCTTGCGCGCGCCCAGCCGGGCCAGCGCCCGTTCGGCCGCGCGCCGGCCGATTTGGGTCGGATCATCCAGGTCATTGAAATAGACCGTGCTGGAAAAGTCGTAATCGACCTCCATGCCGGTGCCTTCCCCGGCCACCGCCTGCACCGACAGGCTGGTCCGGGAATTCCGGTAGCTGCCGACAAAGCCGTTGGAGGCCGCGAGCGTGACCTGGCTGCGGCCCCAACTGCACTCCGCCCCTTCGGAATTGGTGATGCCGGGCACGGCCAGGGCTGTGTCCTCGGCCAGCTTCGCCTTGGCCATCAGGGTGTCCGCGTCCGGCTCGGTCGGGTCGAACTGGTCCAAGGCCGGCGGTGCCGCGACCAGCTGGTCCGGGTCGGCGATGCCGCAATGGGGATCTTCGGGGACCGCCCGGGCCATGGCCACCGCCCGGTCGACCAACGCTTCCAGCACGTCCCGGCTCCGGTCGGCGGAGGAGACGATCGCCATGCGCTTGCCCAGGAACACCCGCAGGCCGACATCGCCCGACTCCGCGCGGTCCAACGCCTCCGGTTTGCCCAGGCGCTGGGACAGGGACAGCGACACGCTGTCATAGATCATGGCATCGACCGCGTCTGCCCCCCGGGACCGGGCCAGGGAAATCAGCTGGTCCAACAGGTCCAGCTGGTCTTGCGGCGGGGGGGCGACAGCATGGTCCATCTTTGGGGGCACCTTTGCACGGGATAGGATAAGCGATTGGTTTAAAAGGGCTTCGGGTGTTTTGGCCGAAACCCGATACTCGGTGTAGCATTCGGTATCGGCCCCTCCAAGCGCGCAGAAGCGCGCTCGGCGGACGGCGCCACGGCGGGTTTTTGTTCCGATGGTGTTACAAATTGAGCCAGTGCACCGGCTGTCGCCTCGGCCTGGGACCGGTGTGGACCGGCCTGGACCCAAGGGGCGGACGCCAAACGGTCCCGGGCCGGCGGCCTAGGGCCGACGGGCAGACGGGGCCAGGATGGAAACGATGCAGGATCAACGGCTTACCCGGGCATACGGCTATCCGTACGCGGCACCGCGCGGCAGTTATCGGTACGCCGACGGAACAGCGCAACCGTGGCTGAAGTTGCAAAACGCCGAGCGCACGCCGGTCTTGGCGTTCGGCTCCAACCGGGCGCCCGGTCAGCTGGCGCGGAAATTCGGCCCCATGCCCGTGGACGGGCCAATTCCGGTCTCATCGGCGGTCTTGACCGGGTTTGATGCGGTCTATTCCGGCCATCTGACCCGATACGGGTCGGTCCCGGCGCGGTTGTGGCCCAGTGCCGGCACCCGGATTTCCGTGCACATCACCTGGCTGACCCCGTTGCAGCTGGTTGTGATGACCGGCACCGAAGGTGCTGATAATTATGACCTTGTTCGGTTCCTGCCCGGTGCGGTCCACTGCCGGGAGCACGGGCCGTTGGCCGGTGTCTTGGCCTATGGCGGCCGGCGCCCGCCCCTGGATTTCGGCGCCGGGCCGGTGGCGCTGGCGGAAATCCGCGCGGACGGCCGCCGCCTGGTGGACGCCGATCAGGCGGCGGTGCTGTCGGCGCTGCGTGATAAACTGGCACCGGAGTTGCCGCTGGACCGGTTCGTGCTGCAGAACATCGCGTGCCCGGTCACTCGCCGCCAACGCACCGAACGGCTTCACAAAACCGAGCAACAGCGGCGTTTAAGCCCCTGAGATTTCGTAAACCATCACCTCTCGCGACGGGCGATCCTCCAGGTCCGGGGGGGTGTCGACCCGGTACCGTGCCAGGGGGGCGAGGCCCTGGGTGTCCAGCATGCCGCGCCCGGCTTCGCCGATCCACACCACCGCCCCCTCCCGGGCCTGCCGGCGCAGCCAGGCCTGGATCCGCGCGCCCATGGCCCGTTCGTAGATCACGTCGCCGGCCAGGATCAGGTCGGGCCGCTCCTGACATGGCTGCTCGGTCAGGTCGATGGCGGCGAACGCTAGGGTAACCCCATTTAACTCCGCGTTCAGTTGCAAGGCGATGCCGGCGGCCGGATTCAAATCGGTCGCCAGCACCCGGGTGGCACCCGCCCGGGCCGCCGCCAAGCCGGCGACACCGCCGCCGCAGGCGAAGTCCAACACCGTTCGGCCGCGCACCCGGTCCGGGTGATCCAGGGCATAACGGGCCAATCCCTGGCCGCCGGCCCAGGCGAAGGCCCAGAAAGGGGCGGGAATCCGGGCACCGTCCAGTGCCGCCTCGGTCCGGTGCCACAACGGCGTGAGGGCGGTCGCCAGGTGCAACTGAATTTCGGGTACCAAGGGCGGGCGGGTAATCTGCGTCTCCGCCCGGATCAGCGCCGCCAGGTCCGGGCTCATGCCACCGGCGCCAGGGCGAAGGCCGCCACCACCAGCAGGCCAAACCATTTCTGTTCCTTGAACCGGGCCAGGCAGTCCTCGGCGTCACCGGGCGCCCAGCGCCACAGCCGCATGGCCAGGAACAGCCCCCCCAAGGCCAGGGGGCCGTAGGCGACCGCCCCGGCGCCCAGGCTGACCAGGGCCGCCGCCAGCAACCCGGCCATGGCCAGGTAGAACCCAGCGATCCAGGCCTTCGACGCCGCGCCGAGGCGCAAGGCGGTGGACTTGACCCCGATGCGGGCGTCATCCTCCTTATCCTGGTGGGCATAGATGGTGTCATAGCCCAAGGTCCAGAACAGCCCGGCCGCGTAAATCAGCAGGGCGGTCGGCGCCAGCCCGCCGGTCACCGCTGACCAGCCGACCAGCGCCCCCCAATTGAAGGTCAGCCCCAAAAACGCCTGCGGCCAGTGGGTGATCCGTTTCATCAGCGGATAGGTGGCGACCAGCACCAAGCTGGACGCCCCGATCAGGATGGTTGACCCGTTGAACTGGACCAGCACCAGCAACCCCAACAGCAGTAACCCAACCAGGAACGCTGCCGCCGCCCGGACGCTGACCTGGCCGGACGGGATCGGGCGCAGGCGCGTGCGGGCCACCTGGGCGTCCAGGTCCCGGTCCAGGATGTCGTTGACCGTGCAGCCGGCGCCGCGCATCACCACGGCGCCGAGGGCGAACAGCCCGCCATACAGCAAGACCGTGCCCGCGACCGATGCCGGATCGCCGGCGATCCGGGGCCAGGCCGCCGCCAATCCCCACCAACACGGCAGCAGCAAAAGCCAGGTGCCGATCGGCCGGTCCAACCGCATCAACTTAAGATAGGGTTGCACGGCCGGCGGCACCCGCTGGTCGATCCAGGTCGGGTTCGGGACGTCGAGCGGATTGATCGGAGCCATGACCCCGGTATGGTGCATTCCGAGACCAGAGGGCAAGGGACGACGCCGTGGTTGCGACCCCAAGGTTGTTCGTGGTTGGAGATTTGGCCGCCGATCTGGCGGTGGCCCTGGACCCCCAGCAAAGCCACTACCTGCGCCATGTTCTGCGCCTGGGCACGGGTGCCGC
>CAYNRD010000045.1:0-9993 GCA_964399515.1 uncultured Mycobacteriaceae bacterium
CTCGAGCGTGGCGGCCGCGACCGGCAGTGCCGACATGTCGGCGGCGACCAGGTACCAATCGGCGTAAAAGGACGCCACCTTCGGCGCGCTGGGCCCGGTGAAGCCGCAGAAGCTGCCCGGGCCGGCCCGCAGCGCCCAGGCCGAGGCCGGCCCCTCGTCGCCATGGGCGACGAAGTCGATATCCATCTCACCCAAGGCGGGCCGGGCGTGGCGCACCGTATAGGTGCGGGTGGTGGGCCGGGGGCCGTCGGCCAGTTGGCTGGCGAACGCGTCCCAGGTTTGGCCGGGCGCCGGCAACAGGATCTTGCAATTGGCCCCGGCGCAGTCGGCGGGCAGGTCGGCCAGGTCCGGGCCGGCGAAGGTCACCCGGATCATGTTGGGCGTCAGCGGTTCGGTCCTGCCCACGGTCAACAGGCGCGGCGGCCGGCGGGCCGGGGCGGCGATGGTTTGGGTCATTCCCGGATCTCCCAGAGGCTTGAGGGTCCGGCGGGTTATGGCCGCCGGGCCACATTCGTCGGAAATTCATAACTTCGCCTACAAAGTTCCTGCCAGCGCCTTGATTCCGGGCCGGTCGCACGCGAAGCTGCGCTGCAACAAAAAACTGTTCATTGTGGTGATTCGTGTCACGGTCCCGTATTTGCATTCGGTGTAGGGATCAAGGTCCCAGGAGGTCCTCAAGACCCTTGGGGATGGGCTGTTAGGACTTTAAGCGGTTCAGAGGTCTTGGAACAGGCAATGATCAGCGTGACCACCATGATCGCGGGATTGGCCATCATCGTCGCCGTCGGCCTTGTGGCGGCGGCGGGTTTGGTCGATCTGCGCGACCGCCGGCAAAACGGCGACACCCAAGGGGTTTAAGCCCCCAAAACCCCGGCCGTGCGGGATGCGCGCGGGCCCGCCGGTTGCGTTGTTTTGGCGCCATCCCCGGACCCTGGGTGCCCCAAAGCTTTTCCCCAATCATTCCGCCGCTTGGGCCTGGGGCAGGGCGGCCAGCGCGTCCTTCAGTGCCGTGAACGGCAAGATCACGCATTCATGGCGGCTTTTCGCGCCCTGCACCGGGGTGAACGCGTCCAAGGCCGGCATGTCTTCGGGCGTCGCGCCGCCGCTGCGGATCATGGCCTCGAACCGGTCGGCGATGGCGTGGATCTGATGGGCGCCCAGGCCGATCGCGGCCTCACCCAAAACCGAGGCCACCGCCTCACACAGCATGCAGCCGCGCACCCGGTGGCCCAAACCGGTGATCCGGCCGTCGGTCACGGTGACGTCCACGGTCACCCGATCGCCGCACAGCGGGTTGTCGGCCGTGGCCGTGCCGTCGGGCAGGTCCAGCCGGCCAGCGCCGATCTTGGCCTTGGCGTGGCGCATGATCGCGGTTTGGTACAGGGCATCGTCCATGGTGCGCTCCCAGGCGTGGCCGCCTTTCCTATCGCCGGCGGCATCGACTTGTCAAAAGACCGTAAGGTGCAAAGGGATTATTTGTCCTGCATCACCCCGAACGGCGGGCGCGGTAGGCGGCCAGGGTATCGGGCGTGTCCAGGTCCAGGTGCACGTCCCCCTGCGCCGGCACCTCCACCAGGCCCTGGGCCGCATCGGCCAGCAGCGCCTTGGCGCCGACATCGCCGGTCAGCCTGCCCAGGGACGGGAACTGGCCCGCGTCGAACAGGACCGGATTGCCCCGGCGCCCGTCCCGCACCGGCACGGCGATGGCACAGTCCGGGTCCCCGCGCCAGGCGCCGATCAGCTGGCGCACCGTCTGCCCCCCCACCGCCGGCATGTCGCCCAACAGGATCACCGCCGCGCCGGTGTCCGCCGGCAGGGCCGCGATCCCGGCCCGGATCGAGCTGGCCAGGCCGTCGGTGAAGTTCGGATTGTGCACGGGCGTCACCCCGGCACCGGCGGCGCGGGTGACCGCATCCGCCTGGTGGCCGGTGACCAGCAGCACGGGCTCGGCCCCGGCGCCGCGGGCGGCCTCGACGGCATGGGCGACCATCGGCTTGCCGTCCACGACCTCGGTCAGCTTGTTGGCCTGGCCCATGCGGGTTGACTGGCCGGCGGCCAGGATCACCGCCGCCACGGGGGCCGTCGCGCGGTCGGGTGGCTTCGGCGCCGCGCGCGGGCGTGGTCGGCTGGGGATCTCCGCCAGCAGTCCGCCCACGCCCATGCCCATGATGTCCCGGCCGGTGACCGCCAGATCCGCCGCCAGCCGGGCCAGCACCCAGTCAAAGCCGTTCAGCTTCGGTGAGCGGGCGCAGCCGGGCAGGCCCAGCACCGGCGCCGCGCCCAGCCGGCCGGCCAACAGCAGATTGCCGGGGTCCACCGGCATGCCCAGATGCTCGATCGCACCACCGGCCTGTTCCACCGCCGCCGGCAGCACGTCGCGCCGGTCGGTGATGGCGCTGGCGCCGCAGATCAGGATCAGGCCCTGGCCCGGGGCATGCCGGGCCAGCACCGCCGCCAGCGCGTCCCGGTCATGGGCGCAGCGGTGCTCCATGGGCGGCGCCAGGCCCAATGCCGCCAGACGCTCGGTGGTGACCTGCCGGGTCTTGTCCAGAACGCTGGCCTTCAGCCCGGGCAGTTCGGTCTGGATCAACAGCGTCGGCCGGTCTCGGAACGCGGCGACCGCCAGCGGTGCCGTGGTGGCGGCCACCGCCCGGGCCAAGACCGTCTCGGGCACCGCGAACGGGATGATCTTGACCGTCGCCACCATATCCCCCGCCTGGACCACGGCATGTTCGGCCAGGGTCGCCAGGGTCACGGCGGCATCGATGCCGTTGATGGCATCGACCGCGGCACGGGACAGGCACAGGACCCCGCCATGGGCGGCGTGCAGGTTGACGCGGCCGGTGCTGGCCTCCCGCGCGGTCACGCCCGCACCGGTCAGGGCGGCGGCCAGCCGGGCGGCGGCGGTATCCTCATGCAGGTCGCCGGGCTCCAGCCGGGCGGCGATCACCTGGCCGATGCCGGCCTCCGCCAGGCGCGCCACCGTTGCCCGGTCCAGCATCGTGCCCTTTTTCACCCGGGCGGAGCCGGCCTGGACCGAATGGGCCAGGATCGCGCCCTCGGCGTCGCCGAGGGGCAGGGGGCCAAATTTCACGACACCGCCCCTTGGCGCAGGGCCGCGGTCATCTGGGCCAGGACCGAAACCGCGATCTCCGCCGGGGAGACTGCGCCCAGGGCCAGCCCGGCGGGCCCGTGAATTCGGGCGATCTGATCCTCCGCGAAGCCGGCCTCGGCCAGGCGGGTCTTGCGGGCCGCGTGGGTGCGGGTGCTGCCCAGGCTGGCGATGTAGAAGGCATCGGACCCCAGCGCCACCTCCAGAGCCGGATCGTCCAGCTTGGGGTCGTGGGTCAGGGTGACCACGGCCGAGCGCCGGTCGGGCGCGAAGGCCGCGAGCCCGTCATCGGGCCAGTCGGTCGAGACCGTGATGCCGGGAAAGCGCTCATCGGTGGCGAAGGCGCGCCGGGGATCGATCACCGTGACGTCATAGCCGGCCAGGGCCGCCATCGGCGCCAAGGCTTGGGAGATGTGCACGGCACCGATGATCGCCAGCCTGAGCGGCGGGTTGGCGACCTCCACGAACACCCGCCGGCCGACGCTGACCACGACCCCGCTTTGGTCCCGGCGCGTGAGGTCCACGATCTTGGTCTCCAGGTCCGGGGAGAGGGCCAGATCCCCCACCGTGCCGCTGTCATCCATGACGGTCTTCTGAAAGCTGGTCAGGTCGGTCAGCACCACATGGGCGGCGCGTTTGGCCCGGGCGTCCAGGATCCGGTCCAGGGTGCGCCGGTTCACGACGCCGTCACCGCTTCCACCAGCACCCGCACGGTGCCGCCGCAGGCCAGGCCCACATCCCAGGCTTGCTCATTGGAGACGCCGAACTCCAGCACCCTTGGGGCGGCGCCCGCCATGATCTCCATCGCCTCCCGCGCGACCGCCCCTTCGATGCAGCCGCCCGAGACCGAGCCCCATAGCCGCCCCTGGTCATCGATGGCCAACTGGCTGCCCACCGGCCGCGGGCTGGAGCCCCAGGTTTCGATCACGGTGGCGACCGCCACCCGGCGCCCCTCGGCCAGCCAATCGGCGGCGCGCTCCAGCACGTCGTCATGGAAGCGGGTGTCGGTCATGGCGGGTCCTCCTCCCACGGGGGTGCGGTCACGCGCGCGCCAGCCGGCGCCACTGGGCCATCCGGCGGCTGTCCAAGGCCGGGTCCCGGGCCAGCGCCTGGGCCAGATCGGCGATGCTGTCCAGGGAATGAACACTGTACAGCGCATCCACGCAGCCGATCATCGCGCGCGCGCCTGAGGATTTCGGGGCATACCCCTCCCAGCGCAAGAGGGGGTTGAGCCAAACCAGCCGGTGGCAGCTTTTCGACAGGCGCTCCATGGCGGCGGGCAGCCCGTCGCCCGCGTCCCGGTCCAGCCCGTCGGTGATCAGCAGGCAGGTGGCGTTCTGGCCCAGCACGCGCCGGGACCAGTCCCGGTTGAAGGCCTGGATGCAGGCACCAATGCGGGTGCCGCCGGACCAATCCTCCACGGTCTCGGCGACCCGTCCCAATGCCTCGTCGATGTCCTTGGCGCGCAGGGGCCGGGTCACGTTGGTCAGCCGGGTGCCGAACACGAAGGCATGGACCCGGTGGTGGTCGGCCAGCACCGCGTGCATGAAATGCAGCATCATGCGGGAATAGCGGCTCATGGAGCCGGAGATGTCGCACAGGATCACCAGTGGCGGCAGCCGGGTGCGTGGCCGCTTGCGGGCCAAGGGAATGGCGTCCGTGCCCTGGCGCATCGCCTGGCGCAGGGTGCGCCGGACATCGATCGCGGGGGCGGAGCGGTCCGGCCGGGACCGCCGGGTCTTCAGCGGCACCAGCGGCAGATGGAACCGGGCCAGGGCCCGTTTCGCGGCGGCCAACTCCTCGGTCGACATCTGCTCGAAATCCATGTCGCCCAGCTTGTCCCGGTCGGAAAAGGTGTTGGTGGCGTCGATTTCCAGCTCCGGCACGGTCTCGGGCGCACCGTCGCGCCGGTCCGGGCGGGGGGCGTCCGGCGGCAGCAGGGCATCGGCCAGGCGCTTGGTGATCTGGTCGTCCTTGGCCGGGGGGCCGGTATCGACCACCGGCAGCAGCATGGACAGGGCACGTTCCAACAGCTTGGGGTTGCGCCAGAACACGTGGAAGGCCTGGTCGAAGACCGGCCGCTGGTCCCGCCGGGTGATCAGGGCGGCGTGCAGGGCCCAGTAGAAATCACCGCGGTGCTCGATGCCCACGGTCCGCACGGCTTCCAACGCCGCCAGGCTCTGGCCGGGGCCGATCGGCAGGCCGGCCCGGCGCAGCACCCGGCAGAACTGCATGATGTTGGCGGCCAGCCGGCCACGCTGCAGCGGCAAGGGCGTGTCCCCGGCCATGGCCTCAGCCGGGCAGGGTGGTGCCGGCGGCCCGGGCCGCCATCTCCGCCCGCACGTCATTCAGCAGCTTGGCGGCCTCCGGGCCCTGGATCCGCTCGATATCGTCCTGGTATTTCAGGATCGTGCCCAGGGTGTCGTTGATGGTGGCGGGGTCCAGCTCCAGGATATCCAGCTGGCCCAAAGCCTGGGTCCAGTCCAGGGTTTCCGCCACGCCCGGTTTCTTGAACAGGTCCTGGGCGCGCAGGCGCTGGATGAAGGCGACGATCTGTTCGGACAGGTCGGTGGCGGCGCCGGGCGCCTTCTTGGCGATGATGGCCTGCTCCCGCGTGGCGTCCGGGTAGTCGACCCAGTGGTAGAAACAGCGGCGCTTCAGGGCGTCATGGATTTCCCGAGTGCGGTTCGACGTCACGATCACGATCGGCGGTGCCGCCGCCTTGACCGTGCCGATCTCCGGGATGGTGATCTGAAAATCGCTGAGCACCTCCAGCAGATAGGCCTCGAACGGCTCGTCTGTGCGGTCCAACTCATCGATCAGCAGCACCGGTGCCGGCGCGTCCGGGCCCGGGTCGATCGCCTGCAACAGCGGCCGGCGGATCAGGAACCGGTCGGAGAAGATGTCGGCGGCGACCCGCTGCCGGTCCGCGCCGCCGGCGGCCTCGGCCAGGCGAATTTCCAGCATCTGGCGCGGATAGTTCCATTCATAGACCGCCGAGGCGATGTCCAGCCCCTCATAGCATTGCAGGCGGATCAGCGGCCGGCCCAGGGTTTGGGCGAGCACCTTGGCGATCTCAGTCTTGCCGACCCCGGCCTCTCCCTCCAGGAACAGCGGCCGTCCCAGGCTGAGCGCCAAATACAGGGCGGTCGCCAAGGACCGGTCGGCGACATAATCGCCCGCTTGCAGCAAGGCGAGGGTGGCATCGACCGAGGCCGGCAAGGGGGGCTGGGGCATCGCGAGGGGGTCCGGGCAAGGTGGGCACATTGAACCGCGCTTGTATTTGGTCGAGCATAGAAGTCCTGATCGGCCTGGCAAGGCCGCCCCGCGACGCCCAGCCCCGGTTTGTCCGTGTCCGCTGACCCGATCCCGATCACGCTTGAGCCGATCGGCGCCTGGAACTGGCGCGACTGCGTGAAGCTGGAACTGGCCAGGGGCCAGGAGCGGTTCATCGTCACCAACACCCAGTCCCTGGCCCAGGCTTACGCGGAACAGCAGATGCGCCCCTTGGGCATCATCGCCGGGGACGGGGACCAGGCCCGGATGATCGGCTTCGCCATGACCGCCCTGGAGCCGCCGGAGGTGGGGTCCCGGGACCCCAGCCTATGGCTGCACCGCTTCATGATCGACCGGCACTACCAGCGGCGCGGGTTCGGCACCCGGTCGCTGGCCCTGGTTCTGGATGCCCTGGCCGATGAGCACGGCCCCAGGCCGGTGCACCTGACCCACCATCCGGACAACCGTATTGCCGCCGCGTTCTATGCGCGCTTCGGGTTCCTGCCGACCGGCCGGCACCTGTGGGGGGACATCGAACGGGTGAAAGCCGCCTGAGGTCGGGTGACGCCGGGGACCGGTCACTCCCCGCCGGTCAGCAGCGTGAACAGTTCGGCCGGCTCGGCGACCCCCTTGAGCGGATGCGGGCCCAGATTGACCAGCTTGACCGGGGAGGTGGCGGCGAAGGCGGCGGAGGTCAGGATCGGCTGGTTCAGGACCGGGCACATGGCCTCGATCCGGGCGGCCAGGTTGACCGCCGGGCCAATGACGGTGAAGTCCAGCCGGATGTCCGCACCGATATTGCCGAACAGCACCGCCCCCACATGCAGGGCGATGCCGGCGCGGATCTCCTCGGTCTCGCCCCGGGCCTTGCGGGTTTCATTGGTGGCCCACAGATTGCCCGCCGCCTCGCTGGCCGCCATCATGGCCAAGGCACAGGCCTCTTGCCGAGTGCGGGTCTCGTCGATCCGGAAGATCGCCAGCAGGCCGTCGCCCATGTATTTCAACACCTCGCCCTCGCGGGCGTGCACGGCCCGGACCATGGCGTCGAAGTAATCGTCCAGCAGGGTCAGCAGCGGCTGGCGGTCCAACCGTTCGGACAGGCCGGTGAAGCCGCGCAGATCGCAAAAGAAGATCACCGCGTCGATCGACCGGGCGGTGCCGGCGGTGATCTCCCCCTTCAGCACCCGATTGCCGGCCTCCTGGCCGATATAGGTGTTCAACAGATCGCCCATGGTCTTATGCGCGATCAGCACTTCGGCCACCGCCGCCAACGGCGCCAACAGGCAGTCGAGCGCGCGCAGCTGGCCATCGTCGAAGGCCTGGTTGCCATAAGCCGCCAGGGACAGGGCCGCCATGTTCCAGTTGCGCTGGGGCAGGGGGAACAGGACATATTCCGACGCCCCCAGCCCTTTCAGTTCCTCCAGGATCGGGTAGTCGATCTCGGCGTCCGGGCCGATCAGCTTGCGGCGGACCGGATTGCCGGTGCGGTGCATATAGCCGATCGGGCTGTGGTGATACTTGGCCGAGCCCGCCCGGCTGCGCTCGAAGGTGGACAAGCGGATCTGCCGGTCGCCGTCCAGATCCCCCTGCCAGTAATAGGCGACCGCATAAACGGATGGGTGCAGTTGCGGCAGATGCAGGGTGGCGCGCCAGACAGGCAGGCCGCGTTCCACCAACATCGGCACAAGCGCCCGCATCAAGGCGCCGCCGTCCTCCAGCATGCGCCCTTCGTTCAGCAGCCAATAGACCACCGTCTGCATGTCATAGGGGTCGTGCGGCGCATAGCCGGTATCGACCCCATCGACATCGGTCATCGGGCGCAATTCAACCGCCGCCATACCACCCCCTTCAGCAACGCCCCATAGATTAGGCGGCGCGGGGGAATTTACCAGAGCGGCCGGATCACAGGCAGGCTTGCACCGCCCGCTTGGCCATCACCTTGACCAGGTGCTGGCGGTAGGCGGCGGTGGCGTGGATGTCAGTGTTGAAATCCTCGTCCCGGATGTCGATGCCGTCGAGGGTCTCCGGGGCGAACCTTGCCGCCAGCGCCTCTTCCACATCGGGCATTCGGTCGGCGCTGGGCCCGGCCCCGGTCAGGCCAATGCGCACCGACCCGCCGAAGCGGGCCACCATCACGCCGACGATGGCGTAGCGGCTGGCCGGGTTGTCGAACTTGGCATAGGCGGCCATGTCCGCCTTCGGCACCGCGATGGCGGTGATGACCTCATCCTCGGCCAAGGCGGTTTCGAACAGGCCGGTGAACATGTCATCGGCGGGGATCTCCCGCCGGTCGGTGCGGATGGTGGCGTTCAGCGCCAGGACCGCGGCGGGGTAGTCGGCCGCGGGGTCCGCGTTGGCGATCGCGCCGCCGATCGTGCCGCGGTTGCGCACCTGCGGGTCGCCGATGCCCTGCGCCAGATCGGCCAGCCACGGGCTGTGGGACCGGACCACCTCGCTGGACGCCACCTCGGCATGGGTGGTCATGGCGCCGATCACCAGGATGTCGCCGTCCAGGCACACGCCCTTCAACTCGGCGATGCCGGCCAGGTCGATCACCGCATCGGGGGCGGCCAGACGCTGCTTCAGGGTCGGGATGAAGGTTTGGCCGCCGGACATCAGCTTGGCGCCGTCGCTGCCCTTCAGCAGCGATACGGCGTCGGCCACGGAGCCGGGCTTGTGGTAGTCGAAGGCGTACATGGCGTTCAGTCTCCGGTCCGGGTCAGGCGGATTTGGCTTGCAGCGCCTGCCAGACCCGCAAGGGGGTGGCGGGCATCTGGATGTCGGTGCCGATGGCGTCGATCACCGCGTTCATGACCGCGGCGGGGGCGGCGATGGCGCCGGCCTCGCCACAGCCCTTGACGCCCAGGGGGTTGGACGGGTTCTCGACCGGGCAGAACGCGGTCTTGAATGACGGCACGTCATCGGCGCGCGGCATGCAGTAGTCCATGTAGGAGCCGGTCAGCAACTGGCCGTCGGGCGCGTACTGGCAGCCTTCCATCAGCGCCTGGCCGCTGCCCTGCACGCAGCCGCCATGGACCTGGCCCTCGACGATCATCGGGTTGATCAACACGCCGAAATCATCCGCGGCCACGAAATTGACGATCTCGACCATCCCGGTCTCGGGATCGACCTCGACCTCGCAGACCTGGGTCCCGGCTGGGAAGGTGAAGTTCAGCGGGTCGTAGAAGGCGCTTTCCTCCAGGCCGGGTTCGACGGTCTGGGGCAGGTGGAACGGCACATAGGCCTCGAACGCCACCTCCTGGATGGTCTTGGCCTTGTCGGTGCCGGCGACCGTGAACTGGCCGTCCTTGAACTCGATATCGGCCTCGGACGCTTCCAACAGGTGGGCGGCGATCTTCTTGCCCTTTTCGATCACCTTCTCGCACGCCTTGACGATCGCGGAGCCGCCGACCGGCATGGAGCGGGAGCCATAGGTGCCCATGCCCATGGGCGTCTTCTCGGTGTCGCCGTGGACGATCTCGATCTGATCGATCGGAATGCCCAGCTGGGTGGAGGCGACTTGGGCGAAGCTGGTCTCATGGCCCTGGCCGTGGGAGTGGGAGCCGGTGAAGATCATCACATTGCCGGTAGCGTTGAAGCGCACC
>CAYNRD010000046.1:0-9990 GCA_964399515.1 uncultured Mycobacteriaceae bacterium
CCCTGTCCATCAACTTCTACGGCGCCGTGGTCTCGGGGCAGTTCCTGCAATTGCTGTTCGGGTATTTTGAAACCCTGGTCGGCATCGCGGTCGTGGTGGGTGTGGTGCGCCGGTATGCCTATGTCATCCAGGCCCTGATCACGGTCGGGACGGCGGCCGCGGTCTGGTACGCGGTGATCGACCCCTTCCACTGGTACTTGGCCGAGCGGCACCCGGTGCAGCACCTGTTCTACCCGTCCGCGGTGATCGCGGCCGCGTCCCTGCTGCTGATCGCGACCCGGGGTGAGGACAAGCTGGCGCTGGACCGACTGCTCAAGCGGGGTTAGGGCTGAGCAGCACAGTCGGTTACAGCCCGTAGCGGGCCCAGAGCGCGCGTTCTTCCAGGGCGGCGGACAGTTCCTCCACCGTTCCGGCCAGGCCCGGTGCTCGCGCCGGCCCGCCGCCCAACAGCCGCGCCAGGCCCCGGGACCGGCTGGGGTCGATCACCCGGAACCGGACGTTATCACCGAACTTCTCGCGCATGAACGGGCGCAGATGGCCAATGCCGTCGGCCAAGCCCAAGTCCACGCCCCGGCCACCCAGCCAGAACTCACCGCTGAACAGGCTGTCGTCCCCGTCCTTCAGCCGGTCGCCGCGCCGGTCCTTGACGTGGTCGATGAACACGGTGTGCAGGCCATCCAGGGTTTCCCTGAGCTTGTCCAGATCCTCCGGCCGTTCGGGCCGGAACGGGTCCAGCAGGGACTTGCGCGTACCGGCCGTGTGCACCCGCCGCTCGATTCCGTACCGCTCGATCAGGCCACCCAGGCCGAAGCCGGACGAGATCACCCCGATCGAGCCGATGACCGAGCCCCGGTCCACGAAGATCTGATCGGCCGCGCAGGCCAGCCAATAGCCGCCGGACGCCGCCACATCCTCAACGAAGGCATAGACCGGCTTTTGCTTTTCGTCCGCCAGCTCCCGAATCCGGGCGGCGATCAGCGCGCTTTGCACCGGCGAGCCGCCGGGGGAGTTGATGGCCAGCGCCACCGCGTCGACGAAGTCCGGCGTGAACGCGGCCCGGATCGCGGGCGCCAGCCGGGCCTCGGACAGGGACCGGCCCGCCCCCTGGGCACCGATCACGCCGGCCAGGCGCAGCACGTTGACCCGCGGGTGCCGATGGCGGAACCGCATCACCACCGGGCTGGACAACAGTTTGGACAGCAGCCCCCCGCCCGCCATCACCCGGCCCGCCCGGGGCAGTCGGGCTGGCCGCAACTGGGGGCGGCGGCCGCGCGGTACACGCCGCAGGCCGGGCATTTGACCGTGTCCTCCACCGGGGCCGGCGGCTGGGCCTTGCCGGTGCCATCACCGTCACCGTCGCCGGCGGCGAACGCCTTCAGGCTGTTCACCAGGCTGGGCAGCTTCCAGACGAAAACAATGACCGCCAGGGTCAGGAGGATCTTGGTCAGCATGGGCCCTGTATCGATAGCCGGCTTATGCCCTCGTCACAACCACAAGCCCGCCCCGGTGCGCAAGACCCGATCGGCCTCCTGGGTGTAGGCCGTATCGTCCGCGTGCAGGATCAGGCCCGGCGCCAGTTCGGCCGGGCTGCGCACGCCACGCCGCGCCCGCACCACCGCCCGCTTCGCCGGCAGGCCGGATTTCGGGTAGATCGGCACCACGGTGATGGCGCCGAACCCGTCCGCCAGGCAGGCGATTACCTCATCCAGCCGGTCGGCACGGACGATCACGGTCAACCAGCCCTTGCTCTCCAACAGCCGGCCGCACAGCCCAAGCCAGTCCGCCAAGCCAACGCTGCCGTCACCATGGGCGCGCCGCTTCGCCCGGTCGGGCGATGGGCTGGTTGGCTGGTGGAAGGGCGGGTTGGTGACCACCTGGTCGAAGCCCCCGGCCCGCAACCCGCCCAGACCCCGGGCCAGATCCCCCGCGACCGGCCAAACCCGGTCGGCCAGGCCGCTGGCCGTGGCGTTGCACCGGGCCAGCGCGGCCAGGCCCGGGTCCACCTCCAGCCCCAAGACGGCCGTGCCCGGGACCCGGGCCGCCAGACACAGCCCCAAGGACCCGACCCCGGCGCCGATATCCGCCACCCGATCACCCGGCCGAGCCGGCGCGCCGGCGGCGGCCAGCACCGCGTCGATGCCGACCCGATAGCCCGAGCGCGGTTGCCGCACGGTCACCCGCCGGTCGAGCAGGTGATCGACGGTCACATCTGCGTGAGCTGCCGCTGGCGGCGGCATCGCCGTCACGACCGGGACCAAGGCCCTTGATCATCTTCGGAAAACGGCGGCGGGTCGCCCGCCTCCCGAACCAAGCGGGCCGCCGCCGCGTGATCCTCGGACGGGACCATCAGCCGCCGGGGCAGGATGCCGATCGACCCCTCCATGATCGACATGTGCCCATCCGCCACGAAGCATGCGATGCCGGCATCGGCCAACAGGGCCTGCAGCCAGCTGAGCTTGACGATGTCGTTGGTCCGCAAAAGCTCTTGCACCTGACCCTCCAAAGCGGCGGCGATATCAACACTTTACGGGATATCGCCCCAACCCGAAACCGGCGGCGGCCCGAACCGATCGGAAAAATCATAGTAAAAACGATTTTGAATAATCCTAAATATTAAAGAAATCCCGAAATACAGCGACAGACTGACCAAATAAGTTTTGTAGTTAAATATTTTATTTTGACCGAACCCTAAGGGTTTGGTACGGAGCCGCAAGTGCAGTGAGCCTGATCACTCAAGCAAAGAAAGGCTGGGACATGACGGAATTCGGATGGGACATGATTGGCATGGGCGTCATCGGCCTGCACGGGGCGGTCGCCGCCCTGGGTGTGGGCGCAGCGATCACGCTGGATTTGATCTTGCTGCGGTGTCTGCTGCAGGGGCGGTCCCTGCTCGGTGGCGGGCGGTGGATGATGGAACACGCGGTGATGATCGTGAAGATCAGCTTTTTCCTGCTGATCCTGACCGGCGGCGTGATTCTGATGACCAAGACCCCGGCGGAGGCGGCGGCGGTGATCGGAACCGCCAAGTTCAAATACAAGATGGCGATCATCGCCATGCTGGGCTTGAACGCCATGGTCTTTTATGAGATCGGCGAAAAACTGTCGCTGCAGCACCCGGGCCCGCTGTTCCGCGGCCGCCGGTGGACGGAAAGCCTGACCTTTTCAATCACTGCCGCGATTTCCAGCCTGGGCTGGATCCTGGCCTTCCTGATCGGCATGCACGGCGCCCTGTTCAACGCCGTCGCCGCCGGCCAATTCGCGCTCGCCCTGGGTTCCATGATCGTCGCCCTGGCGGCCAGCATGTCCTGCCTGATGCGGATGCTGAACAGCCAGGCCCGGTCCACCCGGGCGCGCGCCTGACCGCCCACCACGGCGCGCCCGCGTCAGCCGCCGATGAAGCGGGGGTCGCGCTTTTCCAGGAAGGCACGATACCCCTCCCGGCAGTCGGCGGTATCGAAACTGTCATAGCTTCGGCGCCGGTCGGCCTCGGCCACCGGCGCCGTACCGTCCAACAGCCGGGCCTGCCGCTTGTGCGCCTGGTGGGCCAAGGGCGCCAGACCGGCGACCCGGGCGGCGTAATCCGCCACCAGCCCGTCCAACTCTGCGTCCGGGACCACCCGGTTGAGCAGGCCGATGGCCGCCGCCCGGTCGGCGCCGATGATCTCAGCCCCATACAGCAACTCCAACGCCCGGCTGGCGCCCACCTGGCGGACCAGGGGTTCGAATTCCGCAATCGGCATATTGATGCCGATCCGCGCCACGGGTGCGCCGAACCGGCCGCTGTCGCCGGAAAAGCGCAGGTCGCAACACAGGGCCAAGACCAAGCCCGCACCGGTGCACGCCCCTCGGATCTTGGCGATCACCGGCTTGTCGCACGCCCGGATCGCCGCATAGGTCCGATCCATGACCGTACCATAGGCCGCGGCCTTGGCGGCGGTGCCCCGTTCGCGCTCGAACTCCCGGATGTCCGCGCCGGGGGAAAACGCCCGGCCTGCCCCGGTCAGGATCACGCAGCGCACGGCCGGGTCCCGGGCTGCCGCGTCGAACGCGGCCTCCAAGGCCGGCCACAGGGGCCGGTCCAGGGCGTTCAGGCATTCGGGCCGGTTCAGGGTCAGCGTCGTGACCGCACCGGTTTGTGACACCAGCAAGTTCGACATGACGTTTTCTAAGTCTTAAGACCATTGTTGCTAGGGATCGGCGGTTCAAGCGCGCGGCGCCCGCCCCGGCATGGTAGCCCCGGCGCGCGCCCCAAGTCGTGGATAGAGTGGGTTTGGCTTCTTCGGTGCATAGCGGCGTTCACGCCACCCCGGCGGGCGACACGCCGGCGGCCCAGCACCCGGCCGAAGGGCGCCCCGGCGCCCAGGCCGGGCTGGTCCCGCCGAACAGCTTCGCGCTGACCATGGCGCTGGCGGCCCTGTCGGTCGCCTGGCACCAGGCGGCCGATGCGCTGGGCGCCCCCCAGGCGATCGCGACTGGCCTGTGGGCCGGTGCGGCGGCCGGCTGGTCCCTGCTGGTGGCCGGGCTGTTGCTGGATATGGTGCTGGGGCGATTTTCCGGTCGGCTGGCCTCGGTCGATCAGGTCAACTTCCTGCCGACGATCACGGTCACCCTGTCCCTGCTGGCGGTCGCCCCGCCCCTGGGCGCGCCTTGGCTGGGGCCGCTGCTGTGGTGGCTGGCCCTGCCCGCCCAGGCCCTGCTGAGCGGCTATGTGCTGTACCGCTGGCTCAAGCGGGACTTCACCGGCAAGCCGATCAATGCCGGTTGGTTCGTGCCCATGATCGCCCACACCACCCTGGTGACCGGCGCGATCACCCACGGGGTGGCGGAGGTTTATTGGGTCATCCTGGCGCAAACCGGCTTGGCCTGGCTGGCCCTGTTGCCGCCTGTCCTGTGGCGCCTGGCCCAGCCCAAGGCGGGCACGCCGCCGCCGCCGGTCCTCATGATCCTGCTGGCCCCACCCTGCCTGTTCGTGAACGCCCTGCTCCTGATTGGCGTCGGCGTGGGCACGGTCTGGGTGCTGGGCCTGGTCGGCGTCGTCGTGGCGGTTGTCGGGTTCCTGGCCTCGCGCTGGCGCGCGCTGCTTGGCCATCCGTTCGACAGCAGCCACTACGCGTTCACCTTCCCGCTCGCCACCTTCGCCGTGACCTGGATCCTGCTGGCCCAGGCCACCGGGTGGCTGGGCCTGGCCATGGTCGCCTGGGCCGCGCTGGCGCTGGCCAGTGTCGTCGTGATCGGCGTGATCGGCCGGGCGCTGGTGTCCCTCAGCCCCGTTTACGCCAAATGACCACCGCCGACGCCCTGTCCGCCCAGGCCGCCCAAGCGACCAGCGCCATTCTGCTGGACACCCAAAGCGTGCTGCTGCGCCCGGACCAGCCCTTCGTGCTCACCTCGGGCCGCAAATCCCCGGTCTATATCGACTGCCGACGGCTGATCTCCTTCCCGCGGGAACGGGCGGTGCTGATCGGCCTGGCCGCGCGCCTGCTGGCGGCGCGGGGTGCAGGGTATGATGTGGTCGCCGGCGGGGAGACCGCCGGCATCCCCTTCGCCGCGTTCCTGGCCGACCATACGGAAAAACCGATGGTCTACGTGCGCAAGCAGCCCAAGGGCTTCGGCCGCAACGCCCAGATCGAAGGGGTGATCGAGGCCGGCGCGCGGGTGCTGCTGGTCGAGGATTTGGCCACCGATGGCGGCTCGAAGCTGAATTTCATCGCCGCCCTGCGGTCGGCCGAGGCAACGGTGTCCGATTGCCTGGTCATCTTCCACTACGGCATTTTCCCCGAAAGCACCGAAATCCTGGCCCGGGAGGATGTCCGGCTGCACGGCCTGGCCACCTGGCACGACGTGATCGCCGAAGCCGACGGGCGCGGCAGCTTCACACCGGCGGATCTGGCCAGCATCCGGGAGTTCCTGGCCGATCCGGTCGGCTGGTCGAAGGCGCGCGGGGGGATGTGACCCCCCCACCCTGCGGGACCCGGGTCAGCGGGTGATTCGCCGGCCGTCGAACCGCACCGTCTTAGGCGACAGGGCCACCAGCCGCACCGCATAGGGGGCGGTGATGATCTGTGTGGCCAGCCCGTCGGGCATGGTCTCGGTGAACTCCACCGTGACCGCGTCGCCCCCCTCTTCCACCGCGTCGATCATGACTTGAAAGCCGCCGGTCGGCCGGGTGCCCAGGAACACCGCCACCGCCATGGTGTCGGCCGGCAGGGTACCGGGGGGGCTGCGGCCGACCAACTGCCATAGGATACCCCAGGAGCGTTGGTCGCGGGCGACCAGGTGCAGGTCCAGGGCGGCCGCGGACAACTCCCCCGCCCAGTCGCGCCGGCCATTGACGCTGCCCACCGGCTTGGGGGCCAGGGCCGCCAGTTCGGCCAGGTCCCGCCGACGCGGGTCGCCGCCATCGCTGGCTTCCTGGACGGAGGCGGGCAACCGGTCTTCGGGTTCGGGTGCTGGCTGATCGTCGCTTTGGTCGGACACGGTCGGCGCCCTCCCCTCGATGGCGGTGTCGGCGGTCGCCTGCCGGTCCGCCGCGGACGGCTCGGCGTCCGCTTGCCGATCCGCCAGGGCGCGTGCGAAGGGCGTGGCGTCATCGGCGCCCGCGTCTTGTTCAGCCCCGGCCTCTTCGTCCTCACCGGTTCGGGCGGCATTGGCGCCAACCGCGTCGGCGGCGCCGCCGGCGGTCGCGGTGGCGGACGCGCCCTCCTCCCGGTCGGAGGAGAAGATGCTCGACACAGTGTTGTTGATCGCGGCCCCGGCCCCACAGCCAGCCAGCACGACCATCAGGGCGAGCAGCCCGCCCGCCCGCGCCTTGGCTGTGGGCATCATCGGCCGCCCAACTCCCGTTCGGCCAGCCGCGCCAACAGGCTGGCGCCCAGCGGCAGGATCTCATCGTTAAAGTCATAGGCCGGGTTGTGCACCATGGCGTCGGACCGGCCACCGGCCTGGCCCAGCCACAGGTAGCTGCCCGGGCGCTTTTCCAACATGTAGGAGAAATCCTCCGCCCCCATGCAGGGTTTCATGTCCCGGACCACGGCACCCGGCCCCAGCACATCCTCGGCGGCGGCGGCCAGGCGTTCGGTCGGCCCGGGATGGTTGACCGTCGGCGGATAGCCGGACAGGACCCGCACATCGGCCTTGCCGCCCAGGGCCTGGGCGACGCCTTCGGCGATGTCCCGCAGCCGCCGGCCCATCTGTGAGCGCATCTCCGGGCTGAAAGTGCGGATGGTGCCGCCCAGGGTCACCTGATCCGGGATGACGTTGAAGGCGCTGCCGCCATGGATCTGGGTCAGGGACAGCACCGCCGGATCCAGGGGGTCGGCGTTGCGGGCGACCAGGCTTTGCGCCGCCACCACGATCTGGGCCGCGATCAGCACCGGATCGATGCATTTCTGCGGGAACGCCGCATGCCCGCCGGTGCCGGACACCGCGATCCGCACTTGGTCGGTGGCGGCCATCATCGGCCCCGAGATCACCCCCGCTTGTCCCGCCGGCAGCTCCGGCCAGTTGTGCAGGGCATAGACTTCGTCACAGGGGAACCGGTCGAACAGGCCCTCCTCGACCATCAGCCGGCCGCCGCCCCGCCCCTCCTCCGCCGGTTGGAAGATGAAATGCACCGTGCCCTCGAAATTGCGCGTCTCGGCCAGGTAGCGGGCCGCGGCCAGCAGCATGGTGGTGTGGCCGTCATGGCCGCAGCCGTGAAACGCGCCGGCGGTCTTGGACTTCCACGGCACGTCATTCGCCTCATCCATGGGCAGCGCGTCCATGTCCGCGCGCAGGCCGATCGTCTTGCCGCCGGCACCGGTCCGGCCGTGCAGCACGCCGACGACACCGGTCTTGGCGATGCCGCGATGCACCTCCACCCCCCAGGATTCCAAACGTTCGGCGACCAGCCCGGCGGTCCGCGTCTCCTGGAAGCCCAGTTCCGGATGGGCGTGGATGTCCCGCCGCCACTCGGTCAGCTCATCCTTGCGGGCGGCGATGGAATTGATCACGGGCATGGCGCTGGTCCCAGCAGGTCAGGTCTGGCATGCACTACACCAGCCAAGCCGGGTCGGGACAAGGGGCACGGGCGCGCGGGGGGACCGGGGGTCTGGATGACCGTTTACAGCCGGGCCGCAGGCAAGGGTGGCGGCACCGGCGGCAGGTCCGCCACCGTGACCGGTGACGCCGGCTTCTGGCCCGGCTTGGGCACCCGCTGGGCCAAGGCCGCCAACGCCCGGTCCCGGGCCGCCATCGGCTTCAGCGTGGGCAAGGGCGGGTCGGCGCTGGCCAAGCCGGCGGGGACCGGCGGCTTGACCGGCGGCAGCACCCGGGCCGGCCCCAGGGCCAAATCAACGCCCCGATCCTGGATCTGGGACCGGGCGACTGCGGACAGGCTTGGCGCGCTTGGCGCGGCTTCGGGTGCCGGCGCGGCCTCGGATACGGACTGAGCGCCCTCCGGTACGAAGCGGGGCGCTTGTGGGCCGGTGTCAGGCCGCAGGTCGGCCGCGCGGGTGTCGGGGTCGGCGACTGGGCTCCGGGGGACGGTCACGGGCATTCGGCTGCCCGGGCGGTCTTCGACAAACGGCAGGATCGCGCGCGGTTCGGCGGGCTTGGCCACAGCCGGCGCCGGGGGTGAGATGGGGTCACTCAAGTCCAGTCGGACCACCGTGACCGGCCGCACCGGCGCCACGGCGGCGACCGTGATGGCCCGATCCGCGCCGTCCTGTTGGGCGTCGTCGGCGTCGGCCAGGCGCACATCGGCGTCATTGGCGTCATTGGCGGTGCAGACCGCCTTGCCGCGGATGACCCGGAACAGTCGGCAATCCTGGTCCGCCGCCGCTGAAATCACATGATCGCTTAAGGTCTTGCCCGAATTCGCCAGGGAAATGCCATTGGCGATGGCCGAAAACGCCGTAAGCACGGGCGGCGCCGCGCAGGCGGAAGCGACCAGCCCAATCGCGAACAGTCCGGCGAAGCCGGGCAGGCGGGATCGGGGCGGTCGACGGAAGAAGTACCGTTTGCGCATACCCGACATATCACGTCCCCCCGGTGCCGCTTCCCCAACGGATCCGCTTGGCCGGGCGCCCGATCAGCGTGCATTACCCGACCCGAATCACTTCTACATATAGGCATACCCCATGATCTATTGGCTCCAAACTAATTTGACGCAATATTTTGAAACAGGCGGGATCAGAGCTTGCCCAGATCCCGGGCGGTGGCGTCGATGGCGGCCTTGGCTCGGGCGACCAATTGGTCGATTTCGTCCCGGCCGATGACCAGCGGCGGCGACAGCACCATGGTGTCCCGCACCGCCCGCATGATCAGATTGTGGGCGAAGCTGTGGTCTCGGCAGCGGGTGCCGGTCTTGCCCAATTCGGGAAAGCGGGCACGGGTTTGCCTGTCGGCGACCAGTTCCAGCGCCGCCAGCAGCCCCTCAACCCGAACCTCGCCCACGATCGGATGATCGGCGAAGGCCTCCGTGAGCCGCTGCTTCAAATAGGGGCCGGTGTCGGTGCGCACCCGGTCGACCAGCCCTTCGGCCTCGATCACCTCGATGCAGGCCAGCCCCACCGCCGCCGCCACCGGATGCCCGGAATAGGTGAATCCGTGGTAGAACTCGCCCCCCTCCTCGATCAGCGTCTCGGCGACCAGGGCGCCGACCATCACCGCCGACATCGGCACATAGCCGGAGGTCAGCCCCTTGGCGAGGGTCATCAGGTCCGGCTGGATCTGGAAACGGTCACTGCCGAACCAGTGCCCGGTGCGTCCGAAGCCGCAGATCACCTCATCGACCACCAGCAGAATGCCGTAATGACGGCACACATCCTGGATCAGCGGCCAATAGGTTTCGGGCGGCACGATCACGCCGCCGGCGCCCTGGATCGGCTCGGCGAAAAAGGCGGCGACCGTGTCCGGCCCCAACTCATTGATCCGCTCCTCCAGCCGGGCGGCGGACCCCCCGGCCCAAAAGAAAGGGCGGGGGATGGCGCCCAATAAAAAACAGAAGGG